>CAZUYQ010000197.1:2018-2506 GCA_964624705.1 uncultured Polynucleobacter sp. | reverse complement strand
ACAAGGATTTTCTGACATGAACGCATTCAAAATCATCACAATAGCAACGCTACTTACGACGATCCTCGTGCTCCAATCCTGCGGGAAAAAGCAACGAGACGACGACGCCGCACCGGCACTAGAACTCGCGAAAGATTCAGGTCGGCAAGATCCAGAAAACGACAAAGAGTTGCGGCTGCGCGGATACGTGGAATTATCTTCCATTGTTGAATCCGCCGCCCTGAAAACGAGAGGTGAATTTTCATTTCAACAATTGTTAGGAGGAGGGATTGGTTTCTTTGGCCCTGCAGGTCTAATTCCCATTATGGGATACTATTCTGCAGAACCCGCTGTTGCTGGTTGGAAAAATGTTTCGCCAAACACGATCAGCTCTGCAGTGCATCTTTTAGCATTTGATGAGCTAGCACTCGATCTGGCAAAATACTGCGACGAACCAAGCGACGAAGGGCACAAAGCAATACCCAGCGACAAATTCAAAGATCTTCTCC
>CAZUYQ010000197.1:0-2008 GCA_964624705.1 uncultured Polynucleobacter sp. | reverse complement strand
GCCAGCGATATGAAATCTATTTGGCAAGCATTAACTGCCGATTTGGTGCCGCAATCAGAATTTGAACCCTGGCTTGTAAATTTAAAGCAAACTAACAACTTACCCGCTAAAGACCGCATCGAAGTCATGTTGACCACTGCAATGACATCACCTTGGTTTATTTTCAAAAATTAAAATTTTAGAACAGGAAACATAGAGATGTGTATAAAGTCAAAACAAACTTCTGGTCTGTCACGACGCGATCTCCTTCAAACAGCAGGTCAATATTCAGCACTTGCGGGGGCTGCTTCTTTGATCGGCAGCAGAGCTTTTGCTCTACCCAATACAGTAAGCTCCGAACGCGGACCTACGGACCCTCACTATTTTCTTCATATAAATATCCCTCTTGGCGTTGATGCAAGCTATCTCTTTGACGCAAGACCACTCTCGATGACGAAAGACGGTCTTATCGCAAATTATCATGGTAAAGAACCGATTTTATACACCGGAATCAATGGCGAAACGACACTTCGCACAACGCTTACCGAACCATTGATGAAATGGAAAGATCGGTTTTCCGTGATCAATGGAGTTGTTATGTCACATAATCTTGTGGCACATGAACAACTTATGAATGTTCTATTAACAGGAAATCCCTTCGGTGGAGATAGTTTTCTACCTTGGACCTCCCCCACGAAAATGCCTCTAGACTATCTACTTTCGTCAGGTTTTTTTCTCGCACAGCTTACTAATGGTGAAGCTAGCATGCAGCTCACACCGGAAGCGTGCAGAGAATTAGCGAAAAAATTAAATAGAATTGGTACCAATCAAACTATAACTTCACATATTCAAAGTCGCTCAAATCAAGTTGGAGCAGGAAAAACCTCGCTTGCAGCAGCGTCAAGGCGCCTTGCCTCATCGATGGGCGCAATGAGTGATCTAACTGCAAAAATATCGACTCTGCAAATTCCCGCGGAAGACACGACAGCCGGGCAAGATCCCACACAGAAATTGCTAAAACAAACGCACGCCAACATAGCGATGCTCAGCGAATTTATGCGCACAGGTCTAACGAATACAGGTGTGCTCATACTCGATGACAATATCGACAGTCACGACGCTAAGACCGCGTCCGAGCTCCCCACAAAACTTGGTGCATTTTATCAAGCTATTGCAGCGGTATTTGAATATCTCAATACAGTGCAATCGCCTTCTGGACGTTCTATGCTGGACGACACAACATTTTTAATAGGTAGCGAATTTAGTCGCACCATGCGCTATCCTGGTCAGCCGATCGATAAGACAGGTACCGATCACAATCCACTGACCAATACTCTTATCGTCGGCGGAAAAGGTGTGCGTGGAGGAATGATCCTCGGGCAAAGCGATTTCGCTTCTTCGACCGAGATTCTTTCTCCTGCCCACCTTTCCTCCGATCCCGCCCGTATCATGATTATGGGCCGACCATTTGATCACGGTACGGGTCGAACTATCACCGATACGCTCCCACAAGCATATGATCCGACAATTTATTTGGGAGCATCTAACGTGACCAACACCCTGCAAGATATTTTCGGAATCCCAGCGGCGAAACGATTTACTTACGGTCGAAATATGCCAGTAGCGACCTCCATCAAATCTTTAATAGCGTAATGTCTCGTCATTATTTAGCCTTCACTCTCACTACTGACACTTCAACTCAGATATGCTATTTTCTTGGTTCAAATTATTACCCAGGAACCTCATGCTGCTTCGGCTTACACCATTTACGGTCTTACTCTTTTTTCTATCTAGCTTTAGTCAAGCTACGATTGCAAAGGATCAAGATTTAACACCTCTTGTGGTGATCGATCGCATTCAGATCAGCGAATCTTCTGGTATTTCTCCTGTGGCCGCCGAATCTATTCTTGATATTCCGATTCGCGTCGAATTAACTCCCATGGATGTGGCGTTGAGACTTCAGGATGCAAAAATGCGCTTAGAAGCAACGGGTCAATATAAAAAAGTCGATATCAAACTTGCTAAAAGC
>CAZUYQ010000196.1:0-2653 GCA_964624705.1 uncultured Polynucleobacter sp. | reverse complement strand
GCTTATCTACAAATACTCAGTTACTTATTCTTGATTGGATGCTGCCGGATGGTCAGGGCATCGACTTCCTCCGAGATCTCAGACAGAGCCGGAATTTTATTCCTACCATTTTACTATCCGCACGTGTAGATCTCGTAGATAAGGTCTCGGCACTTGAAATCGGCGCTAACGATTATATCACCAAGCCCTTCGAGGCCAGAGAGCTCCTTGCTCGCGTCCGCGTGCAATTACGCGCTGCCGCCCCTAATTCCAATCACTCAAAATCAGCGCACCATATAACATTAAGTTCTAGTGGAATTCATATGGATCTCAGTACGCGTGAGGTTAGTTTTGAGAATGACCCAAGACAACTCAGTAAGATTGAATTCGATTTACTAAAATTATTTTTAGAGAATCCAAATCAAGTTTTCTCTCGCGATGAATTGCTTAACAAAGTTTGGGGCTACGATAGCTATCCAACGACCAGAACCGTCGACACTCATATGTTGCAATTACGACAAAAGTTTCGTGACGACCTCTTCGAAACACTGCGTGGCATAGGTTACCGCTTTCATGCAAAAATTTGACAGAGATTTAACGACGAGTTGCCAGACCCATGACAACCAGTCATGCCATCTATGTAAAAGTGAGATCAGTTGTTTTCATCTGTGTTTTTAACTCACTTTTTTTGAGGATCGTAACATGCTGAACAAGGAAATATGTTTCAAATCATGGTTGATGATACAAGCCCTGGGCACAGCCATACCCATACAGGCCGCTGGCTGGTTTCAGAAGGATGAACCACGGTCGAGTTTAAAATCCGCCCATAAAGCATTTCTTGAGCAAGATTTTCAGCGGACTACATCTGCTGTTAAGGAAGCATTGATGTCGGCAGACGGCGATGTTCGGGAGAACGCACTGGGTTTATGGAATCAAGCATTGCTAGCAAATCCCAATAGCAAAATTCCTGTCGACTGGCATCTCCCCGCTGAAGTAAGTAAAATGGTCGTAAACGAAATTTTCGCTAACAATGCTGACTCGGATAGTTATGAGCTGCGTATTAAAGGTCAGATCACTCAAGTCGGCATTCTCGAACAATTACAACTTATCAAATATCCCAATGAAGTCGTGCTCGACAAAAAAGCCAGTATTGGTAAATGGGAAGAATATAGCGACGCAGAAGATGGACCGGTGTTCGAACTTCATCGCAAGCGCATGCGTACGCCACCTGCGGATGGCCTCTACCTGCTCAATATCGTAACGACCGAGGGCAAGAAAACCGAAGGTTGGTTTATCTTGTCAAACCTTACCTCGACAACAGCACCTAAGATCCAAGTCCCTGCAGTCGGTGAAACATTTCATACCGCTAATCCCACGATGAAATGGAATGACTTCAAAACACCTCTATACCAAAATTTCGAACGCCGCGGTTTTTCACTTTGGATTCTGACTCAGGAGCGAGACCGCGATGTTTGGACTCTCGATCAAAGCGACCCAACCCTGACCGAAACAACGGTTGGCCGCGATCCCTTGGGTAAAGGTGTGGCTTCACTAGATAATGGCGATTACTACATGGGCCTTATTTACAGCGAAACTCGAAAATTCGGTGATCTTAAACTAAGACGCTCCGGTCGAAGCGTGGTGCCGTTTCATATTAAGAAAGATTAAAATATAAACAGATCACGTCCACAGAATCAGCCCAGATAATTCCCAAAAGATGCGCTATAATCCTCGAAGGCTTAAACCTTCGAGGAGACCAATGGGTATTGCATTTGAATTGATTGTGATCGCTATTTTGATTTTATCAAACGGATTATTGGCGATGTCGGAAATGGCGGTTGTCTCTTCAAAAAAAGCTCGCCTTAAAAAACTAGCGGACCAAGGGACACGTGGGGCGAAGACCGCACTCAAATTAGCGGAAGCCGATAACAACGATTTCCTCGCCTCCATTCAGGTGGGCATCACCCTTATTGGGGTCCTCGCCGGGGCATTCAGCGGCGCGACCTTATCCGATAAAATTTCCAAGGCGGTCACCGCTCTCAACCCTGCTCTCGAATCCTATGCCAACGCAATTGGATTAGGTACTGTTGTTATCTTTGTCACCTATTTCTCGCTTATTATTGGTGAACTTGTACCAAAGAGACTTGCGCTCAATAATCCCGAGATCATCGCCGCTCGCGTCTCAAAACTTATCACTGGCCTTGGCAAGGCTTTAAAGCCACTAGTCTATCTTCTAAGCTTATCCACAAAGTTTGTACTGAAGGTTTTAAGAGCGGATAGCATCAGCGATCAAACCGTCACAGAAGAAGAAGTAAAAATTCTAATTCAAGAAGGAACTCAGGCCGGTGTCTTCGATAAGCACGAGGCTACCATGATGAATCGAGTCTTAAAGCTAGACGATTATACGGTCTCGGATCTGATGACACCTCGCACCAAAGTCGTTGGCATTGACGTCAACGATTCTGTCGACAAAGTGCTAGCGAAAATGACGCAACACACTCACTCCTACTTCCCCGTCTACGATAAGTCCATGGACCGCCCCCTCGGCCTACTGTCGATTAAGAACGTTCTTTCAAAGATGATCAAAAAGGAAACTATTGTCATCCGCAAATGCATGAGCGAGCCACTCTTCGTACCAAAGTCGCTGCCGGCGTTTGATGCCTTAAGTAAATTC
>CAZUYQ010000195.1:2525-2989 GCA_964624705.1 uncultured Polynucleobacter sp. | reverse complement strand
AAAATGTATATAGGCAGCCAACGGTGCGCTAGAACTCTGGACACGCCAGCCTAACCCAATCGATTCTGTGCTATTATAAGACGACTTATATTTATTGCTATCATCGTCAAGAATCAAATTGTCGACTCTCAAGGTCGAGTACGTTGCAACGATATTAAATTCATTAGTCGCCGCACCGCGAAAAGCGACGCCAGGTGACTGGAGCTCAAGCGTCGTGCCAGAGTATTTATCTGACACATCCCATCCGGCGCCAATTTTAAAATAGTCGGGCCCATCGGCCATCGACCATCTTGATGCAGCTAAACAAGGCGTGCTGAGTATAAGAAAAACAAGGTAAGCTAAGAAACGACTGGTGTTCATGATTGCTCTCTCTAAAGTGATTATGGTTCACAACTTGAATGAGAATGCGTGAGCAAACTATGTGCCAACCTGATGTGGACTTCGTGACAAAGAAAACTTCAATA
>CAZUYQ010000195.1:1556-2515 GCA_964624705.1 uncultured Polynucleobacter sp. | reverse complement strand
TCGCTTGGAGGCTTGTTCTGCTGATGAATGAGGCTGGTGACAGGGAAGTCGCCAAACGGCGACAATGCTAATCTTTATCGGGAACAATGGTCAAAAACGGTAGATTTCAATGGTGGTCAGCCTATATTGTCGCAGTAGTCTGCAAAAGTCGTTGGGTTTATGGCTTATGAACCAGCATTCTCTTCAGGAGCTCCTTATTGTAAGCCTGGACGTAATCAGCGATTGTCGCAGTGTTGATAGGAGTTTCTTGGAAAACTTTGGCCAGAACCCCAATATCTGCATGTGATCCCTAGATCATCTGGGAGGGAGAGGTTTGGAGGTGTGTTATCTCTTTCATCTCGAGAAGATATGTTTATGTTACTTAACTCGTCTTCTAGCGACGATAATCATCCCAGAATGTTCAGAGTTGGAGAATTACGATTTTCGAGCGCATTAGAGTCAAAAAGTGCGTTTGATGCTTACGTCCGCGAAGCAGACCCTGTTAGGGGGCATGCTCTATCATTGGAGATTGTAGTACAAAAAGATGACGAAATATTTTGGCTAACCACAGATCGAAATTTTTCGAAACGAGATAGGCTGGTAGAAGCATTTCGCCAAGCAATCAACGCTAAAAATTCCCCTCAATTTATTTGCGTTGATACGTATGGCTGTAAACTTAGGTAAAATATATAAATTGTGATTATTTGGACACAACGGGTTACGATTTTTTGGACATAACGCGTTATTTCGGACCTTTTCTGCATGATCCCATGACAATAAATGCCTCTAACGTCACGGCCTCAACCCGATCAGCCAACGAAAATGAATTCACACCGTTATAGATCACAAAGAGATTATCAAGCTTCAACTCTTCGATGGCGAGACGCATCGATGATGTGACGGCAGGTTTACTCGTATGTTTTATTTCAAAGCCAACACGCTTTCCATCTTTGATGATTAGTAGATCGAGCTCCCCGGCC
>CAZUYQ010000195.1:0-1546 GCA_964624705.1 uncultured Polynucleobacter sp. | reverse complement strand
TTCTTCAGGCGCTGCGCCAGTCGCGGCAATCACCTGCTCGAGGGCGAACCCTTCCCACGATGCACCGAGCCTTGGATTGACCTGTAAATTTTCGTGCGACTGAATTCCCTGAAGAAAATGAAAGATGCCCGAGTCTCGGAAGTAAATTTTCGGTGACTTTATCTGTCGTTTTTTTGTGTTCTCAAACCACGGCGTAAGCTGCCTGACCATAAATGTCGAGGTCAAGATATCCAAATAACGCTTGGTGGTGTGGTCGCTGAGGTCCAAGGATGACGCGAGCTGTGAGGCGTTAAATATCTGGCCATGCGTGTGCGACAACATCATCCAGAAGCGGCGCATATGCGGGGGCGGAATACGAAGACCTAGATTTGGTAGGTCTTGCTCTAGGTACGTTCTGATGTATTCATTTCGCCAAATCCAACTTTCCTGCTCCGTCGCCGCATAGAAGCTTTTGGGGAAACCTCCGCGCAACCATAGTTGTTGATTGCTGTCTGGCGGCAGCTCCTTCAGTTGAAACGGCGTGATTTCGATATACCGGATCCTTCCGGCAAGAGACTCACTCGATTGCTGAATTAGCTCTCGACTAGCACTACCGAGAATTAAAAACTTAGCTGGCGACTCAGGTCGATCGACAAGCACGCGCAGTGTTTGGAAGAGGGCAGGAAGTCTTTGAACCTCATCGATCACTACCAGTCCGGATAACGGCGCAAGGGCAAGCTTGGGATCGGCAAGCCTTGCCAGATCCTCTGTATTCTCCAAATCAAAATAATTGAGGTTTTTGTTCTGTGAAGTTGAGTTACGACCGTAGATTTCGCGAGCTAGCGTCGTTTTCCCGCATTGGCGTGGCCCAAGGAGGGCGACCACAGAAAATTGAGTTAAAGCCGCTGTAATATCGAGCAAATAATGCTTACGTATCAACATATTACACCTTATAATGAAAATCCGAAATCAGACCTCGAATTTTCATTGTAGCTCCATTCCGCTCGAAATGAAAGTGCCAATGGTGCGTCGGGGATGGAGCGTCGGGCGGGCAATGAAGTGAGCGTTTTATCAGAATGCGGTAGGTCTCCACTTGAATCGCAAAATTCAACACTTCAATCGGCGTGTTTCTGGCTGTACCTCTGATCTAATCAGCTCGGCATTGACCCTCTGCGCGAGCTCTCTACCGGCTATGTAGCCCGAAACGAAAAATCTGCGTTGTCATATATTAAAATCGCTGCCAGCCCGACCGCGTACCGCCGAAACAAATCATTTTGCCGCAACTGTCTATATCCACCGGGTCGGTCATTAAGAAGTATTTGCCGGCTGTGCTTAGTTTAACCCGACAGTTCCTCGCTTCTGCCAAAAATACTTAAGCAAAGGGCGCGGAAATCTTAAAACCCCGTACAACGGGTCTGGTCGACCTTGGTATGCTCTTTGTTTGGCAAAGTAATTTGAGTGCAGCTTGATCGCTAAGGTCAAAAAACTGATGATCGAATCTAACATTGAAAACTAATCTTACGACAGCCTTGCGTTGACAAGCGCCGCGACTGTATCTTTGTAGTTC
>CAZUYQ010000194.1:2839-3114 GCA_964624705.1 uncultured Polynucleobacter sp. | reverse complement strand
GCGACGGCGAGGCAGGAGCCATATGAGAGCCGAGCGGTCCGAGACCGGGTGCGTCTGCGCTTATTTCTAATTTATCTGATCCGACTGGCAACGCGCTGTCTTGCTCTCGCCTCTGAGTAACCTCTGAGTAACCTCTAAGTAATCTTTACCTAATCCCTTTACGATTTTTCACTAGGAAAAAATTGCCCCGTCCAGTGTCAATATATTGACTGTAACCCATGTACTGCAAGGCATTGACGCGATTGGCAGTCGATGAAACAATATCAATAGTAATC
>CAZUYQ010000194.1:2316-2774 GCA_964624705.1 uncultured Polynucleobacter sp. | reverse complement strand
TGCGTCGAAAAGTTTGAGATCATATGCTGTTGAAGTTCTCCCACCTGGATTAGTACATGACGGCGTGATTCAAGAGATGGGTCCTGTACAGAGTTGCATCAATAGATTAGGTCGTTCGGTTGCCGGTAAAAATCGCCGTGTTGCACTATCATTAGGTGGCAGTGCACTAGTGATTAAAAAAGTTACGATGCCAATCGGCAAAGATATTGCTATTGAAGAGCAAATTCCATATTACGCAGAGCAAGCATTTCAGTTAGATCCTGCAGGTCTTTACTTTGATTGGGTAATGTTGCCACGACGAGTTGATCGCCCGGAATCCGTCGACGCATTGCTTGTGGGTGCCCGCCGCGAAATCGTCGAACAACACGTCTCATGTATTCGTGATGCAGGGATGCGAGTTGGCGTGATCGAGTGCAGCGCGTTCAGCATGGCGAATGTTTTCGAGCATAGTTACGGAA
>CAZUYQ010000194.1:0-2306 GCA_964624705.1 uncultured Polynucleobacter sp. | reverse complement strand
TTTTTCTGTTTAACAGAGATATTTCAATCGGTGGCGAAACGTATACAAGACGTATTATGGAAACACTGAATCAACAATATGACAGTGCGGAATCCTTAAAACTAGCTGCGTCGATGTCCTCAACAGGAGCTTCACCCGATGTGCTCAAGATTATTTCTGAAATAAACGATCAAGTGGTTTATGACCTGAATGCTACGCTTGCGTATTTTATGCAAAGCGGTGATGTGGCAGCGGGTACTACCCTCAAATATGCATTTTTGACTGGTGGAGCAAGTCGGACGATCGGCTTGGATGCAGCGATTGCAACTGGTCTTCAAGCAGCCGTATATCAACTAAATCCCTTTCAAAGAATCAATGTGAACGACAACAAGTTCCAAATTGATCAACTGATTGCGATGAGCCCGGTACTTGGTGTTGTAGCTGGTCTTTCTCTACGTCAAATGAAGGATAAGGAGTGAACCTATGCTAAAAATTCAACTCTGTCCTGAAAGTGAATTGGAGAACCCACATTGGTATACTTATGATGTTTTAGCGCTCTTTGTGGTTTGCCTGCTTGCTTGGATGGCCTCGTCCTTATGGCTCGGCAATATGCGCAATGAAATTTCGCGTTTGAATGACACTGCCTCAAACTGGGATCGCCAATTTACCGAGGTTCAACCAGTCGTCGAGAAATTCAAAAATCTCAATGCAGAGATTGAGATTGTTAATCGCAAGATGGCGGCCCTCAAAAATATTACCCAAACTCACAGTGACAAAGTAAAGCCGATTGTTGTTATGGAGCAGTTGCAAACTTTGCGGTCAGATGGTTTGTGGTTTGAGTCGCTTAGCCTTGATGAGCAAAATCGTGTGCATATTGTCGGGGCATCGTCAGACAGCTTATTGATTAGCGAATTTCTCCTAGGACTACGTGAGACTATGAATCCAGAGACCTGGACAACCGATCTTCGTACTCAGATTGGCTTCAAGAATATCGTGATAAAAGATGTTGTCCGATTTAAGGATGATCCAAATTTCAAAGATCTCACCGACAATCTGCGTTTTGATGCGACGGCAGAAGTAGGTCAAAAGGTTCAACCTCCCATGGGAGCATCTGCCATGGGGCCAAGGCCGCGTTCTGTTTTAGGTGCACGTTTCTGAGATTATAAATTGTAACGGAGTTCATAATGTTTGCAGAATATCTATTTAAATATCGAATGCTGAAGCCATGGGCGCGGCTACTCATTCTTTGTTTGCTTGGTGTTTTGCCCGCCGCCTGGAATTACTTAGATGTTGCACCGATTTTAGAAGTCGAGCAGGAAGAGGCTAGCAATAGAGAGCAATCTGCAAGAAAGAAATTAGCGGATGCCAAGACACTCATCAAGGATCTTCCAGCAATGGAAGAAAAACTCCTTGTTACCAAGGACCTCCTGAAAAAAGCAGAAGCACGGCTTCCCAACCAAATTTTTGTTGATGAAGTTTTGCAGTTTGTCAGTAAATCCGCGAATGAATCAGACGTCGCTATCCGCAAGTTTGAGCCGATGGGAAATAAAGTGATAGAAGGAGATTATCCCTACAATGAGGTTCGATTTAAGATTTCGATGGATGGCCGCTACGGTCGCCTCGGTGAATGGTTAGATACCGTTGCTGGAAGCGAGAGCAATGCTTATTTAAAATCTTGGAAGATCCAGCGCGGTGTGGTTTTGGATAATCCAGAAGTCCCTGGCGAGAAGAATCGCGTCGAAGTCTCGTCCGGAAAGCATGGCACAAAGGAAGAAGCAGAATCCATTCGTGAACGACTAAAACTTGGTATGGATACCGAACTTGTTCTGTATTCTGCAATCAGTGAGACACAATTGGCAGCAATCGCAGCCGCCGCGGCTCTTAAAGCGGAAGCTGCGGAAAAGAAGCCTGGCGAACAACCAAAGGATAACAAACCTGCGGAAGAGGCTAAAGCTAAGCCGGGGGGGCGTGCATGATTTTGCGAGATTTTCGCACGAGCTTAGGATTTTATGCTGGCCTATCGCTGGGACAAATGTTTTGCTGCGTTCCCGTTATGGCAGCGGTTCCTCATTCTATAAGTAAGCCGGCGGGAGATTTACCAGCAAATAATATTGTGGAAATGGATGGTATTTCTTCATCTCAACCTATCGAGGAAGACTCGCGACCGATTCACTTATCAAAGCAACCGCAGGATCTGCCGCGACGTCAGGTAGGTTTAGCAAAGTCTCGGGTTATTCCGCGAGCTAGTATTGCAACAGTGGAAAAAACGCCAGAAAAACCAAAGAAAATCGATAATGCATCCACGGCAGTCCCACCGGTAAAACCTT
>CAZUYQ010000193.1:0-4380 GCA_964624705.1 uncultured Polynucleobacter sp. | reverse complement strand
TTAAAGTTTCAAGGATACTGGACTATATGCACCAATAGTTTTGGTTGGTCCCCGTCCAAAGAGTTCCTTCATATCAGCGGACGATTGAGGAAAATTCTCATACTCGTTCGCTAAGTCTTTGACTTCGAATTTAGGAACGAAGGAATCTGCTTCAATTGTAGAGCTTGAATGCGTGGAGTTATAAATAATACCTGCAATCGGAATATTATTGGGATTATCAATAATCCAATGCACTGCATTGAAGGAAACTAGTACAAGAAATACGGGAGTCTTCTCTCCACTCAGAATCACTTTTAGATCGTTATAACGGTTACCAGATTCATAAGCTCCAAAAATAACAAGCCGAGTATCTGAATCCATCAGAGGAGCTAATGCTGAACGCACGGTTTGTTTGTCATAAGAATTGTTTTGTGTAATGGACATATTAAAACTCGTCGTATGCCAGTGGTTGATGTAGTCCACCTCAATCACATGAGTACCCTTCATTAAAAGCAGAGGAAGCACTTTACTAGAGTCTCTCCATTTTGCTGTTTCTACTCCATCAATGCGAAGAACAACCTCGGACCAACTAGCATCGAAATTGAAGTTCAATGTCTGGTCTTTCAACACGGCAAGCTCACCTTTCCACGATGCTCGAAAACTCTCTGACGAAATCTCATGAAAATCACTCCAAGCGTAATTGATGGCAACACGGTCTACTGTTTCGCTAGCTACAAGGTCTGTGCCCTTGAAGTATTTCGCAGAAAATTTGCTTACTTTAAATGACGGTTTGCCATTTATTGTTTCCATGGGACCGACCGCTGCGGTTTCAGAGGTTGGAGATTTTACACCCGAAGAAATCGTCCCACTGCCGCAAGCCTCGAGTGTCAAAGCGAGCCCTATAAAAACAATCTGAAACTTCATAAATTTTTCCTCTTTTAGTTACCTTGGTTTTAACTCTTCCTTCCCACTACGGAAGAAGTGCTTTCCCTAAAAGCAAGGCGCGAGCCAGCCTCTATGGGACATAATTGTCTAATATAATTGATAAAAATATTGGTCAATACGCTTTAAGATGGTCCAAATGGACCACCGGTGGGCCGGTGCCGAATGTCTGACAGCACGATGAACCGAAGGATCGTCATTTGCTGAAACAACGCTCCTATGAGGCATAAATGCAGAGTTTATGCCTCATAAAAGACTACAATTTGAGTCATATTTATAGTGGTTCCATCGACCACGAGACCAGCTGGACACTCATTTACGTGCAGGAATCTAATCTTATGAAAGCGATATTTTATCAATATGCTTAAGTAGGAACGAAAATAGAAATCCCAAGAATAACTTCTATTCTCGGGATTTATTGAAGTCTCTTCGCAGATAAAACGCTATTAAATTTTAACTTGAAGCGAGTTGTTAAAAGACTTGTAGTTATCGATCACAACCTTCGGAGTTTGTCCTTCGACGCCACGAATCACTGTGCTAACAACAGCATACACAGGCTTGTATTCCATCGTGCACATCTCTGGCTCGATATTTTTAGTTAATTCTTTTACAACTAAATGAATAACACCTGCCTTCTGAACGCGTGCCACTACGAACTCTTTGCCTCGGGCCATGCACTCATTAGTTCCAGCTTGGACAACCAGAGAAACCTTAGAAGCACGAGCGTTAGGGTTGATGCCAGGATTTACGCCGACAACTTTATGGGAAACCACGACAACACTTGTGCCCTCGACCTGGCCTGGGTTGGAGCTTGCAAGGTCAGACGATGCTGGACGTCCACAAGAAGCAAGCATTACTACTGATGTTAGAACCATAAGAACGTTTTTCATAAAATCTCCATGCGGGGTTTGAGTTAAAAACCAACTTCCACTAAGTTGTTTTTCCATTGAAGCGGCTTGTAACATGTAAATTTCCTTAATGTGAAGACTTGGCCGGCCAGTTAACAAAAGTTTAAACTAGCCTCTCTAAAGACCGCATGGTAAAGATTTGCGCCTTACCTTACCAATAAGACAGATTCTATAAGGGATAACTGACCATGCATAGCGCAGCGAATCTGTTCCCATCACATCTGGAAGTTGCGCTAAAAAAGTTTAGTGAAAAGCTCATTTCACAGCTTGAGCAAGCTGGCTTTATCGAAGACATCGGTCAAATTGATCACGCTTGTTACCGTGTAAGTGATCTCAAGTCCTATGAATCTTACAAGAGAACATTCGCCGATTGCGGGCAGCTATTATCTGAAGCGTATATAAACGGTCGTCCGATTGCCACCTACAAACTACATCAATCAATAGCGCTAGACGCTCGTTTTAAAATCGACGTCATCGAATTGCCAGCACCTAAGCCAGGGTTAGACTATGAAGAGGGTTTCGAGCATATAGAGGTCGTGACACCTCTTTCTCTTGAGACGTTAGTTGTCAAACATCCAAATTACAAGTTTCACACCGGCAATATGCATGCGAAAATCAATCGAGATATCTCGCTTAAATTTGATGGTGGAGTCGTGAAATTTAATGAATCGTCATTAGAAGACGTTATTATTCAGGAGAAAATCGAACTAAGTAAGCGAACCACAAACTGGCTTCTAGCGATCGATTTCGACGACACCATCACAGATTCTAAATTACCCTTTTTAAAAGCCACACATCTTGCGCTGGAAGAATTTCTGGGTCGACCTATTAATTTTGAAACTGTCAGATCCTCAGCAGAGCCAACGTTTCCAGCATTTTTTGCTCATTTTGGGATACATGACCCCACCTCTGTTGACAAAGTTATTCAACTTTTTCAAAAACACTGGCCGAGTTTTGCTAAGGACTGTCAAGTATATGAGGGTATCGACAGCCTCCTATCTTGCCTGCAGTCCGAGGGTGTTAAAATTCACGTTTGGACAGCCCGCGATTTGATAACAACAACGCAGTTTTTGGTAGAACATCGCTTAAGCTCACTGGTTGAGAGTATTCATGCTTTTGACGGCCGTAGTAAACCCGAACCTCCGACGTCTTTAAAAGATGCCAGCCAATCGTCTCGCTGTATTCTCTTAGGAGATAGCGTGTCGGACGTCACGGGCGCTCAGAATCTAGGTGCCTATTTTTTGCAGGCAGCATGGGTCCACCAAAAAGATCTGAATGTAAACGTGGACGTTATATGTAAAACACCGCTGGAAGCTCTGTCTAAAATGTTAAAAAAATATCAATCACCTTCACCAAAGAAACTTTTAACTGGAATGGAAGTTAATATCTTCAAACGAGATCTAACGACATCCATGGAAGCTATTGAAGATTTTTATAAGTCATGTGGTTATCCGGGCTCCGTTGACGACACAGATCAGATCATCCTTGCGACGACGGGGTCACGAGTGATCGGTGCTATTAGGCTAGTGGAAGAAGAAGGAACCCATCTGCTAAGAGGGATGTATATTGCAGAACAGTACCAGCGCATGGGCATCGGTGCTCTCATGTTAAAGCAGTTCGAGGAATTAATTGTTCACCAAAAAATCACGAGTATTTATCTTACTTGTGGCGCGCATCTTAACGATTTCTATGGGAAAATCGGCTTCAAAATCGTAACCAATCCCCACGCTATCCCCAGCTTCCTGTCCGTTCGCAGCGCAGGCTATGCAAAAAAATTCGGACCGCAATTGATAATGCAAAGAAAAAAGCTATAAATCCTAGCGTCGGAGAAAAAGTTCAAATCGGTAGTTTCGTATAAGTTCTTCATTTCTATACAGATAATCCTGATATATTATAGCTCCTTATCGACTAAATTCAGAGGTTTCGAATTCAGAGGAGTTCTATGACAAGATTATTTGGAACGGATGGTATTAGGGGCTTAGCGAATGTTTACCCGATGTCACCTGATATGGTGCTGAGGCTTGGTCAAGCCATTGGCATTTATTTTAGCCGCAAACAAGCTCACCCTAAAATTCTTATCGGTAAAGATACACGCCGAAGTGGTTATATGCTCGAGCAAGCTCTTTGCTCAGGTATTTGCTCAGTAGGTGTGGATGCCTTCTTTTTGGGCCCACTTCCCACACCTGGAATTGCTTATTTGACAAGGGGGCTTCGTGCAAGCGCGGGGATTGTGATCTCTGCTTCGCATAATCCTTTTTATGATAACGGCATTAAGATCTTCTCTGCCGATGGTTATAAACTTCCTGATGAAGTTGAAGATGAACTTGAGGCACTAGCCCAAGCGCATCATAGTTTTGCCGATAGTGCACCGACCGGAGCACAGATTGGGACGGCAAAAAGAATCGAAGATGCGATCGGTCAATATGCTGTCTTTTTAAAAGAGCAGTTTCCAAAACACTTGACGCTTGAAGGTCTTCGCATCGTGATCGACTGTGCAAATGGTGCTGGCTACCGCGTAGCACCTAAGGTCTTCGGTGAACTCGGCGCAGAA
>CAZUYQ010000192.1:0-4463 GCA_964624705.1 uncultured Polynucleobacter sp. | reverse complement strand
GACATGCCATGTCAGGTGGCGGTGCTGTATCATAACTTCCTTAAATCCATGAAAATACCTGTTATTACCCAGTATCATTGGTAATTCGGTTGAAATACAACAACCAACATTCATAGATTCTATTTTTTTATAATTGACTATTAATGTTGCAGGACCTACAGTCCTCGGCGCCAAGAGGAATAAATGGAAATTTGGTCAGGATGGCGGGCTACCGCGCGGAATCAGTAATGATTTCGGGAGGAAAGTCCGGACTCCATAGGACACGATGCTGGCTAACGGCCAGGCGGGGCGACCCGACGGAAAGTGCAACAGAGAGTAAACCGCCAACCCAGTGTGGCAACACGCTGGCGGTAAGGGTGAAACGGTGAGGTAAGAGCTCACCAGCAGTTCTGGCAACAGACTGGCTCGGCAAACCCCATCCGGAGCAAGACCAAACAGAGGAGGTGTTCATCGCAAGATGAACGACGTCGGTCCGACGCAGCTCCCGGGTAGGTCGCTTGAGGCAACTGGTAACAGTTGACCCAGATGAATGGTAGCCTCCGCATGGCAACATGCGAGGACAGGATCCGGCTTAGAGCCAACCTGACCAAATTTTCCTTTCTCCTCTTGGTATTTTGTCTCTTAACCCTTACCTGGGATCCTTACATGCCGATTCGCAGTCACGACGTGTTTGCTGACATCGTTCCGAACCTTGATCCTGCAAGAAATCCCTTTGTAAAAAAATTTATGGAGGCGGAAGCCACGGGTGATTTAGCTATTGGTGTTGGACCGAGTCTCCGCGATTGTCCGGGGAAATGGCGAGAAAAATTCAGTCATATTAATGGCTATAAAACGATGCCATTGATTGTAGAAATTGGCTGCCATTCCGGTAAAACCTTAAGCGATATGGCCTCGGCGCGACCCGATTGTTTATTTGTCGGCATTGATATTACTTTCAAACGAGTGATCCATACTGCTGAGCGAGCGAAAGAATTGGGCCTAAAAAATGTTTTCGCGGCACTCGCAAATGCCGGCGGGCTCGACGAATTATTCGCTGCCGGGGAAGTGGATGGCTTTGTGACCTTCTTTCCAGACCCCTGGCTAAAGAAACGCCACGCCCATAACCGCTTGTATGCGCCCAAATTCTGCACTGCTTCCTGGGATGCACTGAAACCAAACGGCTTTCTCTGGCTCAAGACCGATCATGAGCCCTATTTTCAGGATGCCCTTGTACATACACGTGAGCAAGGGTTTCAAGTCGTGGATGTTCTGCCGATCCTTGGTAGCGAGGATTACAAGAGTACCTTCCTCAATCGCTTTGAGCTGAAAGGCTTACCGTGGTATGGGCAAAAATGGATAAAGCCGGATTGTTGATGAAACAGTGATCAGATGGCGGTTTGTGCTACAATAGAGGTAAGGATGAGCCTCATTGTCAGTAAAGGTAAGTTGAAGTGAGCGATTCAAATAAAATTCGTAAAATTGGTGGGGCAGCGGCACCGACGCCTGTCTCCCTATCCGTATTGGCAAAATTTGCGGAATCCATTATTCGTAGTGATAAAGAGGCTGCACTTCGGTCCCAGCAAGGGGTCGACGATTTGATCGCACCTTCGCAGGATAGTCGTGATGGCAAAGGAAATCCGGTTCAAATGAGTTCGTTGGAAGCATTGTGTGGCAAAACAGGCACTGTGAAAATTCAGCGATCCGAGACCGAGTTGGAAGAAGAAACGCCTAATAATGTTGTAACTTTTAGCTCGCGCAAAAAGAGCTAGTGGGAAAATAAGGATGGACGGTTCTCATTGTGTGCAGGTCATTGGCAAGGTTCAAGGCTACACAATCAATGTTAAACAACTCACGAAATTGACGACACATATCTGTGAGCGCCTGGGTGTGCACCAGTATGAAGTCTGTATTCAGTTCGTTGGCCCAAAAGCCATGAAAGATTTGAATAAGAAGTTCCGCGCAAAGGACTCTAGCACGGATGTCCTTTCGTTTCCTCAGTACGAATGGAAACGTGCGTTGAAATTTCATACGGGCCCACTGACGCCGGTCACCCGTAAGGTTATGAATCCTATGCCTCTTGGTGATGTCGTTATTTCATTGCCGGATGCCGCTTCTAACGCCAAAGATTCCAAGCACGGTCTCGACCAAGAAGTGTGTTTCTTGGTGGTGCACGGCATTCTCCATTTGGTCGGACACGATCATATGAAAGCGGCCGAAAAGAAGCGTATGTTTGGCGAACAAGATAAAATCATGCAAATGTTTTCAGGGACAAAAGCTAAGAAGGCTGAGTGGCTGAAATGTGTAACAAAAACACGTAAACGAAAGGTTTCTTAGACTACATGGACGTTCTATTTCAAAGTGATTCAGTAAGTATTATCGGTTTTATAATTTGTGGACTCGTCGCAGCACTTTTTGCAATATCCGAAACGGCGATCACATCGCTTGGTACTTTAAAAGCCAAGCATCTTCTTGATACCCGAGGCGATAAGGTTAGCCAATTAAATCTCTGGCTCAACGACCCGGGTCGAGTTTTAACCACCATTCTCTTTTATAATACTGCCGTTAATATTATTGCTTCGGCGATTGCCACCGAATATGCAAATCGCCACTTTGATGACAAAGCGATGGCGATTGCGACTGGATTTACAACGTTTGTCATTTTGATTTTCTGCGAAATATTTCCGAAGACTTTAGGTAAAGTTTATGCAGATGTTTTAGCAGTTCCAGCAGTGAAGTTTATTCACTTTGTACATCTTTTAAGTTTTCCAGTCGTTTGGTTGCTGTCACTTTTTAATAGTGGACTGATACGACTGTTTGGTATCAATGAACGGGTTTCGGCTCCACCGATCACTCAGGAAGAACTCGAATTCCTAGTCAATGTTGGCGAAAAAGCGGGCGTTTTTGAGTCGACCAAGCAAGATATGATTAGCGGCGTTTTCGAGTTTGATGAAATCAAAGTCCGTGAAATTATGACTCCACGCACAGATATCGTCGCCATTGAGGCGAAATCGGCTTTGCGCGAAGCTATCAAATTGGCTTATGAAATTTTATTAGCCAAAGACTTGTTGCAGTTTGCGATTCATCCCGATCGCCAGGCATCAACAAAGATTATGATGCTGATTCGCAAGCCCTATCAGGTCCCAGAATCAAAATTGATTATGGATGTCTTTAAGGAGCTGAAACGTACTAAAAACCACATGGCAATCGTTATTGACGAGTATGGCGGTACCGCGGGCCTTATTACGCTGGAAGATATGTTGGAAGAAATTGTCGGTGAGATTCAAGACGAACATGATGAAGAAGAAGCCAAGATAGTTCGTGTTGCGCCCGAAATTTATTATGTCGCAGGCCTTATGAATATCGATGAGTTTTTGGATTATTTCCACGATGACAGCAGTCTAGATGCTGAAACCGTCGCCGGGTATATGATTCTAGCATTTGGTGACCTGCCTCGAGTGGGACAGAAAGTTACAATTGGTTCGTTGAGCTGCGAGGTTGCGCAGGTGTCAAGGCATAGAATTGAGCGCGTTCGTGTGCATCATCCGGCGCCAGTGTCCTGAAATTCTTGCAAGTGTATGGTGGCCGCATCACCTAGTTCTACTTGATTTTAACTGATTTAAACATTTTCTCTTAAAAAACAAGATTTGCGCTCTTGGCACATGAAATGCATGAAGTTCCTGTCAGCAGGGATTCTTGCAGATTAATCTTTTTAGGAGACAATTTATGAAGTTCAATTTAAGTGCAAATCAGATGTTAGCTCTTATCATAGCGGCTCTTCCTGTATCAGCTTTTAGTCAAGTGGGAGCGATTCGTCAAAGTTCCTATCATCCGACATCGTTTTCGGCCGAGCTAAAACCTCTTGCAATTGGCGCAAGTGTAACGCCGGGTGTTTCTAGTTTTGGCCTGGGCACTGAATTAGCAGTAAGCCCACATTTTGCGCCATTCTTAAACGCTTCGGTTATCAACGCGAACCTACCAAATAATTTGCGAAATAAAGGTAATGAAGCGGAAAATCCACAAATTCAAAAAATGGAAGGCTACTCAGCCGATCTAGGTCTGCGTTATTATGGAACAAGTAGTAATGTAGATAGTTGGTATGGTGGAGTAAAAGTTGGTTATATGTTCTCGCAAGGTCAGTGGGGATATCAGGAACAAAAAATTGATCAGTCTGTACGCTCGCTAACACCAGGTGCTGAAGCTGGTTATCGTTGGCTCTGGAGCAATAATTTGTTGCTTCGTCTAGGAGCAGGCGCAGATAGTAATCTTCTTCAAGAAAATACTGTCACAGCCAGCGAGGCTGTAACACCGGTAACTATTGACGCTCAAGAGCGTGTTACTGGGTATGCAAAAGTCGCAGTTCTTCCTCGTGTTGACTTCGGTGTTGGCTACGCGTTTTAAAAAAAGTGGGAAGAAGTAGGACGAAGAAGTAGGACACACAAGAATGGCGCTTCCTTAAGGAATAGCGAAAATTAGATAGACAAAAC
>CAZUYQ010000191.1:0-4474 GCA_964624705.1 uncultured Polynucleobacter sp. | reverse complement strand
AAGATTGTCTTGTCGGGTCATCAAGCTCGATATCGAATTTTCGCACTAAGGTTTGAACATCAGCAATCGTCCTTGGCGGTCCAAAAACAATCACCGAGTTACTGCGTTCGTCCGTCATCAATTTAAAGACACCGTAAGATCCGCCACCTGAAGAGTTCGCTTTGAGAATCTCACTCACGCGTTCAGTAATGGTCTTTGCATCGGCAAAACGAATCGGTACAAAAGACACCTGAGGTTGCTGACCTTGGACGTCGATCAACTCCAGAATATCTAGAATACGTCGAACTTTATAACCACTATCAGAGACGATCAGGGTATTTGTTTTTTCGTATGCCACCATGGAATTAGGTGAGACAATGCGGCTTAAAGTATTTTGAATACTCTTTGAATCAACATACTTCAACGGCACGATTTGAGTGATAATTTCATCCGTCAGCGGCGTCCATTTTGAACCTTGGAAAGTTCGAAGATTGCCTTTGACAGCGGTACGAATTGGCATAATTTTAATAATTTTGCCGCTCTCAACCGTTGTAAATTGCAGTACGTTCAATGCCGATAAAAAGGCCTGATACGCCTCTTCTTTAGTCACGCGTTTGGGCGAAATAATCTGGATCTTACCACTAACGTTACGATCTAAAATAACGTTCTTGCCAGTCCAAAGTGCGACTGCACGAATAATATCTTTAATCTCTGTCGGCTCTGGAAAGTCCATGTTTACGAGTTCTTGACCTGGCGGCACTGCATCAGAGCCACGTTTGTCATCCGCATTTGCTGTTGGCTTCGCAGGGACCGTGCGAGAGCGAACTGGATTTGATCCTCCTGATCCGACAGAAGGAGATGGCACTCCATCAGGTGCAGGCAATGGTGGAGGTGGAATATCAACAGGTGTTGCATCCACAGGTGGTGGCATATCATCATCCTGTGCTAGCGCGATACGCGAGCCAGGGACTGCCATCGACGCGACCAGCCCGATGCAGAGCAAGTTGCGAAGTACCGTGTTTACCATAAATTTAGCCCTTTCCTGGAGTTCACATGAGCGATCCTTCGCTCACTATGTTCATCAAACAAACCAGAACCTGAATTCAAGCACAGAACACCTAAGAACCGTATGAACCTATTTAATTCGAACCGTAATATTTACCGGAGTTCCACCGCGCAAAATCTGAAGTCTCACTTCTTTCTCATCCTGTAGTGCCTGATAAAAAGAATATCCCTGATCTGCGCGGCTTAAACTCGTGTCATTTACCTGCGTAATGATGTCGTTATTCTGAATACCGATGCGGGTAAAAATCGTTCCTGGCTTTATTGCGAAAACTTTAAAGCCATTCACACCGCCGCCATTTTCATTGGTATTGGGCACAAACCGGGCCGCATCTATTATCTTAGCAGACCCTGGCCCTAATTCACTCTCTACGTACGAACTTTCTAGCGTAACTTCCGCCCCGCCGCCTGAAGGGCGAGTTGGTGTTCCACCAAAATCACCGCCCCCCACCGAAGGAAATCCGTCGTTTGCCTGATTCATATTTGACTTATCGAGCTCGATACACTCTTTAACCCCATTATTATTAATAATTAAGGTCTGGCGTTCGACTGCTGCGACTGTTGCCCCCTCGTTCCCATAGATATCGTCGCCGACACGGTAAATATCCGCTTCTGAGTAGGTTTTATCGCGTACGGTCGCAATCGACTTCATGCGATCGCCAATATATATCGTGCCTAAAAGCTCAATCGCTAACGTCGTCGGACGACAGGGGGCATTGATATCAAAGACCGCACCTGAACCTTTTACCGTCTCACCAAATTTCTCGTCAGGGAATTTACCTTCACTATTAAACAAATTTCTCTCTTTAATCGTCTTTGTCAGGTCACGCATATTCGTCGGGGCCGGTCGCTCCATGTCCACAGATGCAGACTCATCAGAACGTACCCCTAAACGAGCTCTGGCCGATAAAATTGAAGTCATCATCGTGCTCATCATAAGCGCCGATGCTATAGTTGCCATCAAATAGGATCCACCGACCACAACCACACCGACCGTGATATTGCGCTCAATGCGATCCAAGCCTTTTGTGCCAATGGTTTTGATCCATTGCTGAATAGCTGGCGCCGTCGTCGCAAGTCGGGTTTGAAATGTAGTTTGAAAATCAGTCATAGATGATCATCGTACCTTTGCCGAGAGATTCATTTTTTGGCCGTTACGGGTAATCTTAAAATCGAGTTCCGACTCATTACGCATACTTTGCAGAGTTTTGATGGCCTGACTCGCATCCGACAGCGCGACGCCATTGATCTCTTCAATGATGTCCCCGTTCTGCATGCCAAATTTTTCATAAATGGAATTTTTACGAATACGATCTAATTTCCAACCTCTCAAGACATTGTCAACCAGGTTCGGACTCGCTTTGGCATCCTGAAGAACATTCGCAAAGTCCTCAGTTAGAAGTCGGTTCTTATACTGTTGAGTCATTTCAATCTGCGTACCTTTACGCTCAAATCCATCTTCTTTGAAGGTCTCAGGTGGCGGCTCTAGTGCATAACCAGATCCCCCCAACGAGGCCGAATTATCAATTGCCTTAGGTTGTTTTTTACCTTTACGTGTTGAACGTCTGAGTTCCTGCTCTTCAAGAACTGCGTACTCAAGACGCCCCTGATTATCGATCAAGATCTGGTCTATTTGAATTTCGACAACAGTCGCCTCGGGAGCGAGGATGTCACCCACCAAGAAACTATTCACGGTGTGTTTTTGCGTGTTCTCAATCATGACCAGACCATTTGTCGGCGTTCCACCGTAAATAATCCCGGTGATCCGAATCGGAAGCTGAGACTTAACGGCCTTGTTGCCTGTGGGTTCGTTCGGATCCACATCCCCGATAAGACCTTCACTATTAAATAGATTACGCTCGAGAATTTTATCTATCGCAGCTTTATTTAGTGTCGGTCCTTGTGCGACCGTCACCTCATTCATTGCATTCATTGTTTCTGTTTTACGCATGGTTGTATGGTCCATCAACATATAACCAATAAGCGTACTTACCGCAGAAGCAAGTAAAAACGAAATGGTCGCTCCCGTAGCCATTTTTTTCCACGGCCACGGACGAATTTTTTCGACCCAAACGGAAATTTCACTCATTTCCAACACGGGGGATAGCCTCACCATTCTTGACCATGCCAAATTGCAAACCTATTACCTTTTAAATCTGGAAAACCATCTGCAGTAAGTATTTCTTTTAACTGACAAGCAGAAGTCTCGGGTGTGACATATCCGCCATTCAATACATAATCAGATGCTTGATACATCGCTGAACGTTTATCTGTCATTTGTTCGATGCGCTCACGAATCATCTGCTTGCGAGTTTCATGGTTATCGATAGTAATAAGATCTTTAAGCAACGGTCTTTTTTCAAGCTCTTGGACCTTCATAAATAAGCGCCTTGCGATTTCATCAGCAGGCGGTTTTAGCCAAACAAGCGGACCTATTTTTTTTGCTATCGAAATACTTCGCTCATCTTGCAAGGCTCCTGCGCCCAGGGCGACGACATGGGAGCGAATTCTGACAATAGATTCAAGCGCCTTTGTTTCCCACTCGCGAAAAACATTCTCGCCACTTTCAAAGAGCGATGGGATACTTTTTCCAGATATCGATTCGATCAATAAATCTAAATCCAAAAAGCCCATTCCCAGTAAAACCGACAGGTGCTTACCAACAGTACTTTTGCCGGAACCTGAGATTCCGACAATTACAATATTCGAAGCATGAATTAAGTCATTTGCCGATGAGGCTTCAGACTTCATGTTTTTTATTTCCTTTACCCTTAGCGACCGCCCACATCAGCGCAAAACCAACATGAACGAACTATAATATTAATCTTCTAATATTCTACAGCAAACTCCCCAAAAACTAGAGGGGAGGTCTTAAAGACCTCCCCTATTCGTAGATTTGTTTATTTTTCTGTCTAAAGTTTGGTTTTAACCAAATTTTCATCAGCTTTATGGACGCCAGGCGGTCAGCTGAAGATTCCGATCCCGGGCCTTAGCCGGAACTTTAAGCACATAGCGGCTGGGGAAAATTCCCTCTTCTCTGAGAAAGGACCTAGAAATATCGGGATTCAGGTAAGAGAAGGATGCGTTAGTTAACTTATAGCGAGCTTTCACTTGCGATACGCTCATTCCACCTACCCGCACATTATCAAACTCAAGAGGATCAACCATCTTCATATTTGGGAAAACCTTGTTAGCGTTCTTAAGCGTTGCCAACAGGCCAAGAAATCCAGAGTAGAAATTCTTCGATGCAAAGCCAAAATTCGCGCCATCATATTTGTTGATTAAGGTTACAATATCGTTGCTGCCAGTGGCCTGCATCGCTCTGCGAATACCACCAACGCCATGATTGTAAGCGGTAATAGCAAGCGGCCACGCACCTAGAATCTTATAATTTAGCATCAACAACTTAGCAGCCGCTCGACTGGCTTTAATC
>CAZUYQ010000190.1:4902-5276 GCA_964624705.1 uncultured Polynucleobacter sp. | reverse complement strand
GCCCATTTTGCCAGCTGCGATGGAACCACTTTTTACAAAGTCGGCTTCAACGGTATGTCCGATAGCTTCATGACAAAGCAGTCCAACAACCGCCGGCGCTAAAATACAGGTTTTCTTGCCGCCCTCAGGATACTTGGCATTAAGAAGATCAATCGCAGTTTTTGAGACGTCATCGATCACATGATCAAGGGTAGGGTGTTGAAATAAGCATTTCCAGCCACCAGAAACTCCTGCGCCTTTATTCGACGTAGCACGTTGGCCGTCTTTTTCTGCGATTGCCGAAACGGATAGTTCGGGTTGAGCAATCTGAGAAGAGCATGCGGCACCGTCAGAGGTCACGATCGCTTTTTCTTCCATATACTCGGTATAACGCA
>CAZUYQ010000190.1:4455-4860 GCA_964624705.1 uncultured Polynucleobacter sp. | reverse complement strand
GAGTTTTGTGAGCTCATCGAAGCCTGCTCCGAGAAAATCCTGGGTCGATAGTTTAGTTTGACCAAGATTGACTTTGCGTTTGCCACGAGCTTTTGCTAGTAGTCTTGCGTTCGCTTGGGCCTGATAGATAGCTCGTTGGATGGCGGCTTCACCGACATCGGCGGTTGCTGCAAATCCCCATGCACCGTCGATGAGTGCTCGGACGCCAATACCTTCAGTCACGCCATGATTTGCGACATCGACGCGACCTTTGGTCGCTAAAAATTGATTACTAACCCGCTTGTGCCAACGTAATTCAACGTATCCGGATTCTTTGGTAACGAGATGTTGAAGTATATGTTTCATATCTAGGGACAAAGACATAATAAACCCCTCCTGTTTTAGTCGGGATCCGAATTTCTAAAC
>CAZUYQ010000190.1:0-4281 GCA_964624705.1 uncultured Polynucleobacter sp. | reverse complement strand
GTACCAGCGCGTACACTCCGGTTTCGCTCCTCCTTGCGCCTTGCACCCGTTTGAACTTCGAATCCCTTGAATTCATTGCGAATCCTGAAAAAATTTCGGATTCCGGTTTTAGGAACTGTCGGGGTTTATCGTATCACAAATAGAATGAGCTTGGGATGTGGAAGGTTATTCTAATCCGCCATCACTGACCCATTTGAGAACCACTGATTTTTCAGTATCAGTCAGCTGGGGCTGGTTTTGTGGTGGCATGCTGCCATTGTTTAAGGCATCGGCAATATCACTTAGGACTTCGCTTCGTGTGTGGCCGGCCCATGCAAGCGCTGGCGTATCAAGCGGGCGTTTGCCAGTCGGTTTATGACATTTTACACATTTATCTTCGATGGTTTTAGAAATATCAGACCAGACTACTTTCTGACCAATGACAGGAATATTGGGCTGCGGTGTTGGACTTGGATCTGGATTTGCTGGAGGATTCTTGCCCTTGCCATCACCGTTATCAACTAGAGGTGCGGTTGGTGCTGGACTGTCGTCACCTTTGTTTGAAGACCCGCATGATAAGGGATTGAACGCAAACAGCACTATCAACGCATGAGCCCAGATAGATAATTTCATGTGTTCCTCCTGATAATATTTGGGTCTTCTTTTCGGATTCTAGCTGAAGGTTGCCGGTCAAAGCAATTTGCGAATGATGAATGCGACATTTCGGCACGATTTACTTGCTGCCTTAGGGATATTCAGTTAGGTTCATTTATTCAAATAAATTGGGGATTTATCAGTGATGAAAGATATCGATTTCGAGATTGCGATTGCGACTAAAGAAGAGGGTTTGAAGGCGGATGGCTGGATGTTTGTTTTGCCGATCGAGGGCGAAGAGGCTCTATCAGATGCAGCTCTCAATAAAGCGTTGCCTTCGTGGTTGAAGGCTGATTTTTCAGCAATCGCAAAAAAAAGGAAATTCTCGGCGAAAGCATGTTCATCGATATCTTTTGATGCATCACTTGAAATGAGAAAATCATTGGTTTGTGTCGACGCCGGGGCAGGAATGTTTCAGTGGCTTACGACCGCCCGGAAATGTTTATCGTCGGCTGCATTTGACGCCAAAGTAAAACATTTTGTGATCGACTTAAGGGGTGCTATTGAACATGCTCCTCAGCTTGCTGATGCATTTGTTTCGGCGATTGCTGCTGCCTTGTATAAGTTTCCAAAATACAAGGGTCCAGAAGATAAAACAGCTAAGAAGGCAAAAAAATCTTCTGAAGATAATGATGAAGCGAGTGAACTAAATCTTACATTTCTTGTCGATCGTGCTGCAGCAAAACAGGTTGAAGCGAGTGCAAAGCGAGCGCTGACCACCACGACTGCAGGAACAAACTTAGTGCGATGGCTTGCTAAACGAGCTGGCAATGATCTTACATGCAAATCTTATATTTCTTATATTCAAGCCCTAGCTAAGCAAAGAAAATGGAAGTTTGAACACCTCGGGCATGAGGCTTTAACAAAGCTTAAGGCGGGGGCGTTTTTGGCGGTAGTTCAAGGCTCTGAGCATCGTGATTACGGCATCGTTAAAGTGACGTACACCCCGACTGCAAAAACAGCCAAGCATGTCGTGTTGGTTGGTAAAGGCTTGATGTTCGATACTGGTGGTCATTCTCTGAAACCCTCTCAGTATATGCTCGGTATGCATGGTGATATGGGAGGCTCAGCAGTTGCATTAGGTCTCGTCAACACTGCAACTCTCGAACAATGGCCGATCAAAATTACGGCTTATTTAGCCGTCGCGGATAATATGATCGGACCAAAGGCTTATAAACCCAACGATGTGATTACTTCGATGAAGGGTACCACCATCGAGATTATCGATACTGATGCCGAGGGGCGGATGGTACTCGCAGATACCTTGTTCTTAGCGAGTAAAGAAAAACCAAACTTGATCATGGACTTTGCGACTTTGACAGGTGCATGCCTCAGAGCTATCGGTACAACATTTAGCGGTGTGTTCAGTAATCGCACCGCCTATACGGGCCCCCTTATTGATTCCGGATACCGAAGTGGCGAACGCGTTTGGCCATTTCCTATGGATAAAGAATTTGCTGAATGCCTAGAAAGCACGTCTGCAGACTGGAAACAATGTCGGGAGAAATCTGGTGTCGATCACATCGAGGCGAGTCAGTTTTTGATGCATTTCGTTGGGAAAGAAATTCCTTGGGTGCATGTTGATTTATCGGCGATGGAAAACGGCGGTGGTCTTGGCCATGTGCCGTCGGAAGAGATTGGCTTTGGGGTAAGATTTGCGAGTGACTTTATTCGCAGTCAGTTGAAAGTTTGAGATTGAGTTTATCACTGATCAAGAGGCAATTATGAAAATTGGAATTATCATTGGTAGTCATCGAGAGAAAAGTAATAGCAGCAAAGTCGGTCGCTATTGTGCTCGTGCTCTCGAAACTTTAATCCCTGGTGTCAAGACTTGGACATACGATCTTGCTGGTAATCCACTGCCTTTTTGGGATGAGTCGATTTGGAGCGGGAATCCCGAGTGGAAAAAACGCTGGGATCCGATTTCCACTGAACTGAAATCCTGTGATGGATTTGTTGTCGTCTCTCCGGAGTGGAGTGGAATGGTTCCTGCGGGACTGAAGAATTTTTTCTTACTTACCGATAAAACAGAAATTGGTCATAAGCCTGGTTTCATTATTGGTGTCTCGTCAGGACGCGGTGGTTCTTATCCGGTTGTTGAATTAAGAATGTCTAGTTACAAAAACACACGTTTAAACTGGATTCCAGATCATGTTATTGTTCGTGATGCTGATAAGGTTTTGAATACTCCGGATGCTGCTGACGAGTCAGACAGGATTACGAGATCAAATATTGATTACGGATTAAAGCTACTCGGCGAATATAGCAAAGCGCTGCGTATGGTTCGCGAAAGCGGCGTGATCGATCATAAAGCTCATCCAAACGGTATGTGAGTTCCATGGGAATGTTTGAGTATCTTGTTGGTGTTGGTAGCAATCTTGACGATCGTCATGGATGGATTCATCGCGCTTATGCTCTTATCGAGGATGCCGGCGTTGAGATTGTTAGGCGATCTACTTTGATTGAGTCAGCGCCAATGGGAGCAGCGGATCAACCTTTTATAAATGGTGCGATTGTTTGCAGGTCTCGATTAAACCCAGCAGAATTTATGTCGTTCTTACTCGATGTGGAACGAAAGCTTGGACGGACGCGAGAAGTGCGCTGGGGTAATCGTAATATCGATCTTGATCTGCTAATTGGCAAAGATTGTGATGGTAAAGAGCTACAATTGACGTCAGATCTGTTGACACTCCCACATCCGCGGATGTGGGAACGAGAGTTTGTGATGATTCCAGCGCGGGAGATCTGGGACTTCTCGCCGCAAAGTAATTCCTGGTTCTGGTTGATCGTTTTTGCAATGTTCGTGCGGTGGCTATTTGCTGCGTGTATCCCATTTGGTAACGATGAAGCCTATTACTGGGATTGGGGGCGTGCACCGCAGTTAAGTTATTTTGATCACCCTCCGATGGTATCTTGGTTTGCATGGGCGGGTGAACATCTTTGGCCCTTTGATCGACCAACGCTCGCCGGTCGGCTACTTGTTCCAATATTGCATTTTATTGCAACGATGCTGCTTTATGACATCACGACTAGACTTAATAGGCGTCCATTAAGTCGCATCCAGAACACCTCCTTTGTCATCGTAACCCAGCTTGTCCCAGCATTTTCGCTCGGTGGAATTATGCTGATGCCAGATATTGGTCTGATTTTATTTTCGACTTTAGGTCTTTATCTAATTGTCAAGTGGGCCAATGACGCACGGCTTGGAGTTTTCCAAGGAATTCTAGTCGGGTTAAGTTTTGGTGCAGCTGGGTTGAGCAAGTACCATGCAGCTTTTATTGCTGCAGGGACTTTAGTTTATTTATTTTGGAAGCGAAGACATAGTTTTTTACAAGATTCTGGCTTTTGGATTTTTACACTTGTAACGGGGCTTGCCTGTGTCAGTCCTGTCGTGATTTGGAATGCCGAGCATGGTTGGGTTAGTTTTATTTATCAGGGATCTCGTGGTTTGAGTGGTAATGGCTTTGCATTTGCCCCTGCATTTCGCACGATCGCAGCGGAACTGGCTTTTCTCGGGCCTGCTATTGCGGGGATTTTTATTTATCTAAAGCGCTTCAGAACCGATACGAGCGATACGCAGAAATTTTTAATTTGGGCGGCATTGCCGATGTTGCTGCTGCTTAAGATTTTTTCGTTTACATCGCAAAC
>CAZUYQ010000189.1:0-5433 GCA_964624705.1 uncultured Polynucleobacter sp. | reverse complement strand
GGACCACCTTAAATTTTAAAGATTCTGGAGTCAGTTGCTCAAGATTCTTTTCGTCACAGAAGAAAGCAAAGACCTGATCCGTAGGTTTAGCAATCCACTGTTGCTGAAAGACCTCATGGACGCCGGCTTTCGCTTCAAAATCGACGAGATCCTTAAACGCAGCACTCAAATTACCGAATTGAAACTCAAATCCATTTGCAAGAAGCTTCTCGGGTGAGACCCGTTGGCTATTTAAAAAGAGGGTTGAAATCTCACCGGCAAGCTTTAACGCGAAGCTTGGGATTGGTAAAATAGCCGGTCTTTTTAATTTTCGAGAGAGCTCGGACGTGAAGATTCTATTAATGACAGGTTCTGGCGCGACGGCATTCACCGGCCCTTTCAGGCTCTCGTGACCCAGTATGAACAAAATGGATCCGACAAGATCCTCTAAGTGGATCCAACTCATCCATTGTTGACCGCTACCGAGCCGTCCTGCAACGCCTGCCCGGAAAGCAGGCAACATCGTCGCAAATGCACCGCCCCGCTTAGCTAAGACCACACCGGTCCGTAAATAAACTAATCGACAAGAGTTGGGAATACCAGTGGTCGATTCCTCCCAAGTCTGACAAACATTCGCAAGAAAATCACTCCCCGGTCGAGACTCTTCCGTCAGTAATTCATCGCGGCGGCTACCATAGAACCCAATTGCTGAGCCATTGATCCAAACTTTTGGCCAGTACCCATTTTTCTTAAATGCTTTTACTAGGGATCTTGTCGATTCAACACGACTCGCTAGAATATTCTTTTTTCGCTCAGCACTCCAACGCCCTCCAAACACTGATTCACCTGCAAGATGAATCACAGCATCGACCTCATCGACTTTACCGGCATCGATTTCGTACCAACTGACATGCTTAGCTGGAAATGGCGAATGTAGTTTGGCGGACTCAACATTTCGCGACACAGCGATAATTTCATGCCCATCGCGAACTAGCCGTAAAGCCGTTGCCGCCCCTACCAATCCAGTGATGCCCGTTAGTAAAATTTTCATTTGGGTATATGTTTCCCTTATTAATAATGTTTTAGGCTGTGACCTTGACAGATAGGGATTAGACTACACTTTGTTATAGTAGCTGAAATCAATCCATCATAGATAGTAATAATGAGTTCAGTCTTTCATAGGGAGTTCATATGGATTTACAAAAATTTACTCAAAAATCTCAAGAAGCACTTGCAGACGCGCAAAAACGTGCGATCCAATATGGTCACAACGATGTCGACGTCGAACATATGGCGGTCGCTCTTCTTGAACAACCCGATGGGCTTATTCCGCGACTACTCGGTAAAATGGATATTAATCCAGCCGAATTTTCTAAACAGCTGCAAGAAGAGCTATCACGCAAACCACGTGTCGCAGGACCTGGTTACGACCCATCGCGGATTTTTTTAAGCCAAAGACTCTCAAGAATTTTGGTGGATGCTGAAAAAGAAGCTCAACGTCTTAAAGATGAATATGTTTCGGTAGAACATATTTGGCTTGAACTGATCAAAAATGCACCGAATACGGGTTTAGCAAAACCCTTAACGAGTTTTGGATTGAATCGACAAAATTTCCTGCAAGCACTTGGCAGCGTCCGCGGCAATCAGCGTGTGACGAGTGCTAGTCCTGAGGGCAGCTACGAAGCACTCGAAAAATATGGTCGCGATCTGGTTAAAGCAGCACGCGATGGCAAGCTTGATCCCGTCATTGGGCGTGACGAAGAAATCCGTCGGGTCATTCGCATTCTTTCTCGCAAAACTAAAAACAACCCGGTTCTTATCGGCGAACCAGGGGTTGGTAAAACAGCCATTGCCGAAGGATTGGCGCACCGTATCGTTCGTGGTGACGTGCCTGATGGACTCAAAGAACGAACCATTTTCTCCCTCGACATGGGATCACTAATTGCCGGAGCAAAGTACCGCGGGGAATTTGAAGAACGACTGAAATCTGTATTAAACGAAGTTAAAAACAGCGAAGGTCGCATCATTCTCTTTATCGATGAATTGCATACCATTGTCGGAGCAGGAAAATCAGAAGGTGCGATGGATGCAGGCAATATGCTCAAGCCGATGTTGGCTCGCGGCGAACTCAATTGCATTGGCGCCACGACTCTGAATGAATACCGACAACATATAGAAAAAGATCCAGCTCTCGAACGTCGTTTCCAGCCAGTCATGGTGAACGAGCCTTCCGTGGAAGATACAATTAGTATTCTTCGTGGACTCAAAGAACGCTTTGAAGTTCATCATGGTGTGAGAATTCATGACCATGCGTTGGTGGCAGCTGCCACATTATCGAATCGCTATATTACCGAGCGTTTCTTGCCCGATAAAGCGATCGACTTGGTCGACGAAGCAAGTGCGATGATCCGCACTGAAATCGATTCGATGCCAACCGAAATCGATCAGGCCCAACGAAATGTGATGAAGCTAGAAATCGAAGAAGCAGCTCTCAAAAAAGAAAAAGACACTGCCAGTCGTCAGCGACTTACGGATCTACAAAAAGAATTGCAGGCTTCGAAAGAAAAAATGCATACCTTGCGAGCGCAGTATGATGCCGAAAAATCAAAGCTGACAGGTGTTAACTCTCTCCGTAGCGAGATTGAACAACTTCGACTCGAAATGGAAAAGGCTAAACGAGACTATAATCTCGAGAAAGCCTCCGAGATAGAGTACGGCAGCTTGCCGATGCTGGTCAAAAAACTTCAAGATGAAGAAAATAAAATATCCGCGCAATCCCCTGCAGGAAATCGTCTCCTTCGCGAAGAAGTGACCGAAGAAGAAATCGCAGATATTGTGGCTCGGTGGACTGGCATTCCCGTTAAAAAACTCATTGAAGGCGAACGCGAGAAACTCTTAAAACTCGATAAGATTCTTCACGAACGCGTGATTGGTCAAGACGAGGCAGTGCAACTGGTGGCTGATGCCGTGATTCGAGCTCGGGCAGGGATTAAAGATCCAAAACGCCCTATTGGAAGTTTCTTATTCTTAGGTCCAACAGGTGTCGGTAAAACTGAGCTTGCAAAGACCCTGGCCGAGAATCTTTTTGATAGCGAAGAAAATATCGTCCGCCTTGATATGTCCGAATACATGGAAAAACACAGCGTCAGTCGACTGATTGGTGCCCCTCCAGGATATGTTGGTTATGACGAAGGAGGCCAACTTACCGAAGCGGTGCGTCGTCGTCCCTACTCGGTGTTGCTATTCGATGAAATTGAAAAAGCCCATCCAGACGTCTTTAATATATTGTTACAGTTATTAGACGATGGCAGGCTCACTGACAATCAAGGTCGCACTGTAAACTTCAGAGATACGGTCGTAATTATGACCAGTAATATTGGCGCTCATTTCCTCTTAGAGGGTGTGGATGCTTCGGGAGAAATAAAGGAAAGTGCTCGTAAAGAAGTTATGAATGCATTACGTAGTCATTTCCGCCCTGAATTGTTGAATCGGATCGATGATATCGTCCTATTTAAACCGCTTAAACTTGATGAGATCAAAAAAATCGTACGCCTGTTAACCAGTTCGCTCGGCAAGCGTTTAGCGGATCGTCATATTACTCTCAATTTAACCGACAAAGCAGTGACGCATATTGCTGAAACAGCATACGATCCAGTTTTTGGCGCAAGACCGCTTAAACGTTATTTACAACGAGACCTCGAAACAAAAATCGGAAGATCACTTATTGCAGGAAGCATCGCCGAAGGAGCGACGATCACTGTGGATGCAGACAAAGATGGTTTAAAAATTAGCTGAGCAGTACAAAAGTAAGTATCTATAATCGGTTATTAATAGGTACTTATATTTCCGCATATTGACGAAAGGACAATGAAATCTTTATTATATGCTGTAACCAGAATTGAGGCATACATGAATATTTCTACATATCGCCCGCCGTCCAATAAGCACTTGAAAGTTAAAGTTTTAGTAGTCGACAGCGATGAAACCTCATATGAAAATGTTCAATTTTCTTTAAGAAGAAGCCGTTTTTGTAACTTCGAAGTGGAGTGGTTATCTTCTGCTAACAACGCTCAACACGCCTTGGTGCATAGTTTATTCGATGTTTATTTAATTAACGATCATCTTGAAGGTGATGACGGTATCGAACTTGCGCGACGGGCAAAGGCGGAAGGTTGTGAAGGACTCATTATCATCGTCAACGATTCCGATGAGGCCGACAGTCATGTCAATGCCCTGAGTGCTGGTGCCGATAGTTGCGTTAGCAAAGACATGTTAAATACGCCGTTTTTAGAACGTGCTATTCGACATTTATTGGAGCGAACTAAGATTCAAAAAATGACATTGAACCTGCAAGCCTCCACCTCAGCAAAGGTTACTATACCAACCCCAGAAGCTCCCCTTACTCAACAAACTCCTGCAAATCATAAAATATTGATTGTTGACGACGACGCAGAAATCGTCGATTTGATGGAGGATGCGTTTAAGATCGCCGGATATTCGGTCATGACGACAACCAATGGTTTGAATGCACTTAAGCTTCTAAAGGCAGGGAGTTTTGACGTGTTAATCAGTGACATGATGATGCCGGGTATTCGAGGTGATGAACTTATCACACAAGCGAGCCGCGCAGGCGTACTGCCTTCACAGGTGGTTGGCATCACGGGCTACGGAACGCTTACAATCCCATTGCCATCGAAATTTCAAGCGGTGGAACTATTGCAGAAGCCATTTTCAATGCATGATTTGGTTCGTATGGTGCAAGATAAAGAGAAGCAGGTGGATGCTTAACTCGTCATTCTAAGCGCAGCGCTCAGAATGACAGTGCTTTGCATAAAATTAATTTAAATTTGTCTTCAACCATCGTTGCCAAACTGAAATAGCACGACGATAAAGAATAAAGGCGACAGCTTTTTGATTCATCGATAATGTTTGAATCATCGCTTGCAATTGGCGATAATCACTACCGCCCATAAACTTCACCATAAAAGATGTGATTGCGTTACGATCTTCTGAACTCATTTTAAGTTCGGCAGACTGATGAAGATTTTCGATGCTATCGAGATCTGCACGATCCCAAAGAATATGATTGCCACGAATCGCTTCATGATACACAACACGCCAAATCATCGGTAATGGCAGTGGTGGGAAATTCGATTCGAAATAATTTTCATAGATAGAAGAATTCTGATTTTCAGAGGCAGCAACACGGGTCATAAGCGTCTCCACTTCAACAAAGGTCCAACAACAGCAAGATTACAGCCGAGGCTGTACACGTCTTGGTTATTGCAACGGTGGTGCCGCAGTTAAGATTGGCCTAACATATTGGAACTAATAGGTTTATTAAAGCCCCCTAGTGTCAAAAGTTTTGACACTAGGGGGCTAAGTAGTCGGTTTTAAGGTGTTCATTAGGGAGACATCGTAGACACAGCGAGTGTGTAAGTTCTTGGTAGGCAA
>CAZUYQ010000188.1:0-5614 GCA_964624705.1 uncultured Polynucleobacter sp. | reverse complement strand
CAACCTGTTCATCGGTTCGTCGTTTGTCGATTCACTATTCAGTTTTCAAAGAGCATCCGGGCAGCCAGTTCACTTGCGTGAGCTGTTTCATTTCTGAGTTACCGTCCGGCGTGAGGAAAGGGTATACGCAGCCAACGACTTTCCGTCAAACGATTTCTTACTGATTTTCTAAAAAAAAATCCGACTAGGCAGGGCCGGTCGGATTTAATGAAATTACTAATTAAAAACAGATATAATTCAATAAGATTCTATAGGTCTATCCCGCAAGTCAGCTCGACTTACTGTACGCTTTTTGCACTGATGGTGGGGGGCCGAAGATAGCCTTGAAGGCATTACGCTCACCTTCGGTCGTAAAGGACTTATAAGTATACTCAAGAAGGTTCTCTTTGAAGTCTTTGATGACATCGACCTTCAAACGACCATCTAAATCCACAAGTATATTCGCAAGTCCAAGATGTAAAGCGCGCAGAGACATCATCGAGTGATCGAGTCGTTGTTTTACAACGTCGTTGTTACTCATCGACCCCACCATGCCTAGCACAATGTCTTTTAGACAGTCGTCGAGACTACACATAGATTCCATATGCTTTGAAAACAATCCACCCATGCGGCGAATATCTGCGCCACCGTCAAAGTTTGCAGGGGGAGACAAAGACGGTGATGACAATGATTTCGTCGCTTGTTCAAAGATATCATCAGCAGATTTTTGAATGGAATCAACCATTGCAGAAGTGTTCGCATCAGGTGCGAGGTACGTTTGTTCAAGCACCTGTTCAGCTTCTCGTTTTTTATCTTCGGTTGACGCAGAAAGGTCCTGTAAAGCGGTCATGACGCCAGAAACAGATAAATCCATCTGCTCTTGAACAGCCTCTATTTGCTTTGACAAAGACTCCGTATATTTCTGCAAGAAGCCGACGACAATCAAACTGGCCGACATTGTATCTCTGGACGTGCTCACAAAACACCTCTCTTTAATTCAGGCAAAAATGAATCGTGAAAATTAAGCAGCGCCAGTAAGTTTTTGAACTGCAGCAATCAATTGATCAGGCTTAAATGGTTTTACAAGCCAGCCTTTTGCACCTGCAGCTTTTGCGCGCTCAATCAATTCACCACTGCCTTCAGTCGTAAGCATGACGATCGGAACAGAGCCGTGTTTGCCGCCATTTTTGATCGCTTCGACCATTTCGATACCGTTCATATTTGGCATGTTTACATCGCTAATAATCATGGCGACATCAGGATTTGCGCCTAATTTTGTAATTCCATCTTGACCGTCTTCAGCTTCCACGACGCTAAATCCGCCCTTAGTCAACGTGAAAGAGACCTGCTGACGAATTGTTTTTGAATCATCGACGATTAGTACTTTCTTGCTCATAAATCCCCCAAAAAACGTTTTATTAAACGCCGCAATGTCACTATGACTTGCGGTAGTTTTTGATGTCACCCAAGATGTTTTTAAACACTTTTTTTTCGTCTTCCATAGTAAAAGAACGATACATTTTATCTGCCATTTCGCTGTTGATATTATGCGCTTCCGCATCACCAAGCTTAACTGCCGCAAATTCTTTTACGACGCGAGTAATACCGGTCTCCATAGCTGAAATGGAGGTCGTGACATGCTCTAATCTTTGGCGAATAACATCATCCATCGACAACGCGCCCATAATTGAAAAAAGCAATGACCGCACATTTTCATCAAGATTTGACAATGTCGCCATGTGACTAGAAATATGCTCATTGATGGCCTTTACACGGCCAGATGGATTTGCGAATTGGCTATCGAGTTCTTTCGCACTCTTCGAAACGAAGGTTCCTTGATCTGAACCTTTTACCAAAACCTCATCAGCTTTTTTTAGCTTGAAGTCAGCAGCATCATTTATTGCGCTCACACTCGCCATCATCTGTTCGACAGTCTTTTCCATAATGCGCCTGGATTCGATGAGCTGCTGATCCATAAGCCGCGCGAAATCACAGATAAAGACTAAAAGATCTTTAACGACTACGTCTCTATCAGAAAGATTCTCTAAAATAGGGGCACCCATGTTTTGCGATCTCCTGGCCTTGCCATTTTCAGAAGCATTTGCTCCTGGACTGCCCCAGGATCGGCTCTCCTGACAAAACCTTTAGTAGAGAAGTACCCCCACTACTCCCTTTCTGTGCTATAATCAGTAGTTACAAAACAATTCAGGCTGCGGAAGTATTTGTGGAAAAAGCAAAAAGTACGATCATCAGTCATCTCTACGAGCATATGGACGAAAATGACTGGCTTGACGGTCTAGACATTTATCAGGCCGGCCACGTAGCACACCTGCGAGCTGTAGAGAGTCTTATCACGGCAAAAGTTTCGTCAACTTCAGAACGGCAGCCCTCTGAAGTTCGAATTAAGATTCATCCGTCTGGTGGAAACATTCAGTGGATCGAATGCACCTGTAGAAAAAATCGAGTAGGTGGACGTTACTGTGAGCATATCGGTGCCACGATGATCCATATTGACCGAGAAAAACCCCATGTGTTTGTTCATTTAGACCCCAAAATGCCGCTGAAACCGCCGGCTGGGGCGACTCGACGCAAGCCGAATGATCCGACGGTTCCTAAACTCGAAAAAAAATCGTCAGCAACCGAAGCCGTGCTTTCTCACCTTGAAGGTCACATTCAAGGTATTGCTTTACTTGCGAAGGGACCACAGATCAGAGTCCGCGTGGAGATAAAACCAGGGCAGCTCACCAGTTATAATTTGGAATTAGATGACGCCGCACGTTTTTTACAGGAACACGGTCATCTTGATTGTCTTAGCCCGGAAGTTCGTCGGTTAAAAGTATTCGAGACGCCTGCCATATTGGGAACACGCATCGCGCCCACCGGAACTGAAGGCGACATTATCACAGAACGTGTTCTAGGATTTGTCAGCGGAGAAGTTCCAGATAAGGGCAGGAAAAAGGCACCCAAGGGTTTTGTTAGCGAAGCACTATCAACTGTCGACGCTTATGCTCAGCGCTTGAACGGGCATCTTAGTAATAATTGGGTGCAGTTTTTAGGTTCGAAGCAAATTGCCAGACATCTCGGAAAAAATTGGGTCTACGTCGAAGACGTAGGTTATTTTCCATGTGACCCTCAAGGCGTTAAACCGAGTTGGTCGGATCTTCCTCACACGCAAAGATGGTCTGGCGATGATGCGGCGATGCTTTGCCGTGGAAACTTTAAGCAATTTGTCGATGCTGGCCCCGTTTGGCTTTCTCCAGAACTCGATGCTGAACTCGTCATTGATGATGCAAAGTTTTCGAAAGTAAATGTCCTAGGCATCGGGCCCGACTGGTTTACATTAAACCCGGAATACAACACCGGCGAAGAAAATATTTCGATGGTGGATATTCTCCTTGAATATCGTCGCAAACGCCGTGAATACATGCGCGCGGGTAATAAATGGATTCGAGTACCAGAGCTTATCCGTCAGTACAACTGGGACGTGGATGAGCAAACAAAGGCTATTAAAGTCGATAAACTAGGCATGATTCGCATAAAAGCTGCGATGGGTGAATTAGATCAATTGGCCGGCAGTCGAAGGATGCTCGATAAGATTCGGGAGCAAACCGAATTCTCAACGGAAATTGATGCGCCTAAGCTAGACCATACAAAACTTTCGCTACGCTCCTATCAGCACGAGGGCTACCAGTGGATGTGGTGGCTTTATGAAAACGGTCTCAGCGGCTTACTTGCAGATGAAATGGGTCTTGGTAAAACGCACCAAGCTATGGCTTTGATTTCCGCAATTCGCGCAAAAGTGAAAGCTGCGAAATTTTTAGTATTATGTCCAACCACAGTTCTAGATCACTGGCTGGACAAAATTAATGATTTTTCCCCCGATCTTAATGCTCGAAAGTATCATGGCACCAAAAGACAACATCTCTTAGACGACATAAGCAAAAACTGCGTGACGGTTCTAAGTAGTTACGGGATTGTGGTACGTGACATCGAAATTCTCGGAAATATCGAGTGGGATGCCGTTATCTTGGATGAAGCACATTTCGTCAAAAATATCGACACAGCCACGTATCGAGCGGTTTGCCGACTCAAATCCAGATCACGCTTTTGTTTGAGTGGTACACCGATGGAAAATCATTTAGGAGAGCTAAAAGCCGTCTATGATTTCCTCTTGCCTGGTTACTTAGGAAGCAAGGAATATTTCAAATCTCATTATTTGAATCCGATTCTCACTGGCAGTGAAAAAGGGCCCGAATCCCAATTACAAAGGCTTATTCACCCCTTCAAAATGCGCCGAACAAAAAACCAAGTTCTTAAAGATCTTCCCGAGAAAGTAGAAGATCTGCGTCACTGTACGCTTTCCGAAGAGCAAGCAGCCATGTACCGCCAAACTCTTGATCTAAAAGCTCAACCGCTTCTTGATATCGTAAAGGACGAGAATCAATCGATTCCTTATTTGCATGTTTTTTCAATTATTACCCTTCTGAAGCAAATAACTGATCACCCCTCCCTTTTACTTGGGCGCGACGACTGGCGAAATCATCACAGCGGCAAGTTTGAGCTTTTTAAAGAGCTGATCAGGGAATCGATGGATAGTGGCCATAAAGTAGTCATATATAGCCAGTATCTGGATATGCTTGCCATTATTTCGGAATATCTTAAGGAAGAGCAGATCAAACATGAACTGCTTACTGGGGCAACCAAAAATCGCGGTGATGTCATACGCCGCTTCCAGGAAGACCCTGAAACTAAAGTTTTCTGCGCTTCTCTACTAGCCGGCGGTATTGGTATTGATTTAACTTCCGCAAGTGTTGTGATCCATTATGACCGATGGTGGAATGCCTCGAAGGAGAATCAAGCCACCGACCGGGTTCACCGAATTGGTCAAAATAAGAACGTCCAAGTTCTAAAACTAGTCACCCGGGACACGTTGGAAGAGAAAATTGATGCCCTAATTAATAAAAAGAAGGCTCTTTTTGAAAAATTCCTTGATCATGACGAGGAAATATTCAAAACATTGTCGCGCAGCGAAATCATCGACCTCCTCCAATAAGCTAAAGGCTCAAAAAATGGCCAGATTTAAAATCGAAGGCGGAAAGACCTTAAGTGGTTCTGTCACACCTTCTGGAAACAAGAACGAAGCACTTCCAGCCCTCATGGCATGCCTCTTAACAGATGAGCCGGTCACTTACCATCGCATGCCGCGCATAGGGGATGTTCTCACCTCATGCGATGTCCTGGCCGACCTAGGTGTTAGTGTAGAGTGGCATTCCGAAGACTCGCTTACCTTGTGTGCAAAAACTGCCAAATACAAAAAACCAGATCAGGCTCTTTGCGCAACCATTCGCGCATCTATTCTTTTGTTGGGTCCAATGCTTGCTCGATTTGGCAAAGTTGAGCTAGCGCTACCTGGTGGAGACGTTATCGGTGCAAGACGTATTGATACGCATTGGGAAGGTATCGAGGCTCTAGGTGGGAAATTACGCCTGCAGCACGCTATTATCGGTGAAATTGATAAGATCGTTGGCACCGATATCTATTTTGATGAGCCGTCTGTAACGGCCACAGAAAACATTCTATTATTAGCTGTTAAATGTACGGGCACGACCACTATTCATAACGCAGCATGTGAACC
>CAZUYQ010000187.1:0-5671 GCA_964624705.1 uncultured Polynucleobacter sp. | reverse complement strand
GTTTGTTTATGGAATACGCGGCAAGTGATGCTCCGCTTGCAGATCATATTGAAACGGAATTTGAACGCTTCTTGCGTTGTGGGATTTTGCCCTATGGATTTATTCGGTTGAAGTGCATGGGGTGTCAGGGCTCGCGGATTCTGGGATTTAGTTGCAAGGGTCGAGGTTTCTGCGCCAGTTGCGGTGCCAGGCGTATGGAGCAAGCTGCGGATCGGCTAGAGCGCGAGGTGTGGCCCATAGCAAATGCGAGACAATTTGTTTTGACCTTCCCGCACCAGGTAAGAGGTGGAGATTGCCCGCTAGGGTCAAATCGTCGCTAAACCCGTGAATCTTGTGAATGCGAACCAATTCGAGCAAGATTTGATTCTAGATTCGACATCGTAATGACCTGATAGCATTTGAATTAAGTCGCCTTGAGACGCGCCAGCTCATGGTCGATTCATTTAGATCCATCTGGGGGCTCGATGCTAACGACCCGCACCAGAGTCGCGGGCTTTAGGGGGCTATTTGACTTAATGCCCCCCCCCCTAGCGATCTTTATATGATCGACAGCGTGAAAAGCACAAGCTTTCTAGGCAAGAACGGCCTCAGAATTGGTTTTAAGTCAAATAACGCACAACCGAAAAATTCTGGCTATCTGGAAATCGACTATATTACCTGCAATCTCGAAAGCGGGGGCCCTATAAAAATGAGTCATCTTGCCTGTCTCTTCGACATTGAAGTTCGAGAAATCGATGGAGCCAAATGTCGACCTACTCCGTGTGATTTAAAGGCATAGTCTCGAGAATTGCTGGGCTGCCGCCGCCAGCGAGTGAAATTCTCCGGAAGAAAAACTTATTTTTGTACCTCCGCTGAAGAGTCTTCAGCGGAGCTTGGTCACACTACCGCGTTATTATTTATCGCGCCCATGCAGCTACTTGCAGGCACAAAACCTATTGCCATTGTCGGTACCACGAGCCGCCGGATTCGAAGGAGCGCAGATAGTGAGAGTCGTACCAAGGTTGATACAGCCCGATTGATAGATTTCTAAGTTTGACCCACAGAATCGCTCGGTGTACGGACTGCTTACGTTAAAGGCTGCTGCAACTTGTTTGCACGCCTCAACATTTTCTGGACCTTGCCCGCCGCCGGCCAAATTGGTCGCCAAATCATACTTGAGCGAGCGAGCACCACAAACAGTATCGCAGCTTTGATAAGACGTACCCATGAGCCACCACGCACCAATAACCGGTTTGGATCCGTTGATACAAGGTGCCGGCGGCTTCGGTTGAGCCACGGGATCCTTGGAAATGCAAATCACGTCGTCGCGGCCGGAAGCATTGTCAGCAAAAGTATCCGTTTCCCTGGAGAAGCTCGCGGCACGAGCGTGGGGTGCCGAAGGATCACGTGTCCAAAACTCCATGGTGTCACTTATCTTTGCGCCAAAGGCTTTGTTCGTATCAGTGTCGCCGATGCGGTACGTCACCTCACGGAGCTCTTTGAGCGTTGGGCTTCGCCATTTATCGGAAATCTTGCTGCAAGTAGTGTCCGGCGATGCGGAAGAATCGCCAGATACCTGACCGACAAAAAGCCACTGATAACCAGTTCGGTCGTCTTGCCATGTGTTTAAAGCGACGTTAGCACTGTCAGATGTGCACAGTAGGTTGGCGTTTCGATCTGTAAAACCTTGACAATAGCGCAGACTCGGATCGTCGATGTGATCACCAAAGCAGGGAGGAGTGCTCGGGTTGGCTCTAGACCAAAAATAATTTTGGCCGCTTAATAGACTGCCAAACACACTATTGACTTTACTGTCAATGAGTCGTGGCGCTGCAGCGAGCAATTCGTCAGAGTTTGCGATCCTTAAATTTGGCGAGATGTTGCCGCATTGATTTAACGGCTTTTGATCAGATCCGTAAGCAAAACCGACAAAAACCCACAATCGGCCCGTCTGTGGATCGGTCCAAGACGAAATAAATTTGCCACCACCTGAACCCGCCGAACCACCTTTCCAGGCGTTTATATCATACATAATGCCATCGATGACCGGCGGGATTTTTTGGACTTCCTGAAGGAAGGCTACCAGTGCGTTCGTTCGCGCTACCGTGTCTGCGGCCGAAAGCTGGCCTGATTCACGTAAGAGAGAATTGAAACTTGCATTCAGAAATTTGATATCTTTGTGAACGTTAACTATACCTCGGATTATCGTCCCATTCAGATTGGTATCCTGCAGAGGAACAGCATAGGTAACATCTCGGTCGCCGCGAGCGCGAGGCTCGTATCCCTCTCGAACGATAAGATCCAATTCTGTTGAGAGCCTACTGAGCACCGACAAGCTTGAGCTGATTTTATCTATCAACGACTTCGAATAGTCAGTCGACGCGGTTGCAGCTGCGACGGTTAATTCCGAACTCGTGGTTTTTAGGTTTCCTAGGAGCGTCAATGAACGATCGATCCAGGAATTCGGAAGATTCCTGTCGTCATTACCTTTGACACCCGATTGGGAGTCTCTAGATTTACACGCTGCAATGCTGGTAAAAACCGCAAGGAAAAGTACCGTCGCTTTAAGAAGTATTCGCATTTTATGCATATGCATCCCTTTATCGTGATATAACTTCCACAAATATTCGAAATTTTAACATATTCCTGAAAAAAGACGAATGACGTCTGTTGATATTTCATGATTCGCAATTGCGAATCACCGGAGCGAACGGTTGAAAATTTTCAAAAAACAAATACTGTTGTCATTGCTGCTTCATTCAATAATTTTCATGGGAGAAATGTAAAAATGAAACTCGCACTATCCGTCCTACTATCCTTTTCATCCACGAGTTTATATGCTGGGTCGTTACGAGTCATGCTCCCGTTTCACATCCACGGAATAACATTCCACCGCCCAGCCAAGTTTTAGTTTGGACAGATCCTGTCTATGGAGATGAACTGGCTATTGTTCCGTATACTGGTTTTTATGGCTGGCAAATGTTGACGTGTTTTTTCCGAAATGAAGTAGGCGAATATTTTTATCCTGCCGCGGTGCCATTTGAATTGAGACAATGTGAAATGTACTATAAGCCCAACGGTGACACCCCTGGCGGCAGCGAGCCATTATGGAATCTCAGACGCCCCAGTCAGGTAATATTCACTTTTCTGCGATTTACGCAATGAGCAGCGAAGACAAAGATAATCTGAAAAATGAAATTTATAAACTTATCGATAAAAGTCGCAAGATGGCTATCGAATCGGTCGAAGAGGATGTCTTTGTCTTGGCTTGCGATTGGTTTCGATTGTAATTCGGTTTAAAATTCGGCATGGGTGTTGTTTGTTGAGTGTGTAAAAGAGTCCGTATTCAATTCGCGGAGCGCATTCTAGGCTTTCATGTCGCCGATAGTGAACTGATTACTGAAAAAAACTAAGGTAGAATTTACTCTGATAACGTTTTATTCGAGGTCATCGTGCTAAAACTGTATGCCAATCCTATCTCACCTTATGCTCAGCGTCTCATGTTTTTTCTTGAGGAAACGCAGATTCCACATGAATACATCATGCTGCGCACCGTTGATTTGGAAACGCCGACCTTTCTCAAAGCTAGCTCGTTTAAAACAGTTCCAGCGATAGAAGTGAATGGTTTTACAATGACAGAGTCGCTCGCGATTCTACGTTTTCTTGCACAAAGATACCAAATGTTCTCTTGGTATCCTATAGGCCTCGAAGAACGAGCGCGCGTGGATCAAATCATTGAATTTGGCGAAAGCATTATGCGACCGCTTATGGCTCTAGGTAAAGAAATAGCTATGGCGCCACAGATTGGAAAGCAGACAAATAGAGATAGAGTCGAACATCTCAAAGAAGAATTGGCGAGATATCTACCGCGATTTGAAGATTATATAACAAATCGAACATTCGCGGCTGGTCCTACGCCAACCATCGCCGATGCCGCGTTTGCACCGTTTCTACACATGTATCGATATGCAGATCTATCTATGCTTGATTTTCCGGAAACCAAGGCTTATGCCGATCGCATGATCGAGCGACCGGCCATGAAAACTGTCCTTATAGCTGTTGCAGAAGCATACCGCGCGCATGCGCAGAAAAAGTAAAACCGGTTGTTATCCAGGTCATGTCCTCTAACAATCCGGTTTATATTAGTTAAAATGATTTATTTCACTTCGGAAACGAAACAGGCACACCGCAGTAATTCTTTTCGAACTCATCCATAGAGCACTGACGACCATCTGGAGCAGAGTCGCCCATTTGCTGACGAGCGCTGTAAATTTCTTCGACATCCTCTGGCCACTCCTCGTTTTCTGGCGGTGGCCACATTTTGAGTTTCATTGTGTTACCAATAAAATCCTCGCGCGGCAAAAATGTGCGGAACACGACGAATGATATCCATAATTTCCCACGACCTAAAAAGTTAAGCCCTTTAGCTCGGACTTCAGCAGCAAAGCTGTCAGGCCCATCGCTGCCATCGCCTGGACCGATCACGAGATTCACGTAACCATCGCGACCGATTACCATTTCTTCGTCAGCAATACAGGAATGGGTTGCCGTTGTGACGCCGCCGAGACAAAACGACCAATATCTAACATCTTCGCGACCACTAAAGGGCTCATTACTGGTGCGCGTTTTAGGAAATGTTGGTGCTTTAAAGCGAATCACACCTACCTCTGGTCCGCCCACAAATTGAAAGAGCGCGCCTAAATAGCGGTTATTGGCGTTTGGATACATCGCCGAACCCGGCAACGCGTAGAAATGAACATTTCCTTGGTAAGGCGATGGTGGTCGATTGCGTAGGGCTTGTTTCAACTCAAAATCAACAAATTTAGGCTTCGGACAGGCTTCAGGTAAACCTGTGTCGGCATTAAAGGATTCAATCTCTGGAAGCGCAACACTTCCCATGTTGTCATCCGCATCGGAAAGGAAAATGCGGTACCAGAGCTCAATTGCTTTTGGATCTTCTTCTGTACCTCGTGGCAAACTGAGTTGGTTTTTGCCTTTGTTTGCTGGGTCAATTCCTTGCACAGCTCGCACCATATAATGACGCGAAGTAATGCTACGATTTACGCCAGGTAGAAATGGATTCGCAGATCCGATGTCAGGAACAATTGAAAAATCAGGGATGGTATCGATTGGACCTAAGGTTGCCTGATCGTAGACGGCGAAGGAGGAATAACGTGCGTGCGGAAAGTCGCCAGAAATTCTTAGTTCGAGGCGCTTATCAGTAGGTAGTGCGACGCGGTAACGCCAATAGGTCGCATGGCGATCGAGAAGCGTCGGATCGGTAAGAGCCGAGTACTCGGACCATCCACCGGTACAACGGTTGAACGGCACTTGTTTTTGATCTTCTGCGCGCGCAACACTCTGAAATGGCGCAGATTTTAAGGCCAGACTGACAAACACAAGTCGTATCCACTTTGTCTTCATGTAAGCTCCCAGTTTCGTTTGGATAAAACAAACCACAAGTCTTTAACGATATAAATGATAGTTAGAGTGGCGCGGTTCATATCACTGGTCACCGTGAATTTCAATAAAATAAGTAAAGAAGCAGGAAATTAAGGCCTTTTATGTCATCTTAAGTAGCTTAGAAAATGGATGCTGGAGGAAAGGCTCTGTGGAGTTTGACCTACGGATCACCTGGACATGCCATGTCAGGTGGCGGTGCTGTATCATAACTTCCTTAAATCCATGAAAA
>CAZUYQ010000186.1:0-6145 GCA_964624705.1 uncultured Polynucleobacter sp. | reverse complement strand
AACGCCGCTAGTCTCATCGACCGGTAGGGTTTCACATAAAAGTCCGGCACAAGGCCATACGGTCGATGATTGAATCGATCTTGGTACTAATAATTTTCGTGAAAAGAAATCTTGGAAATTTTGGTAGGAACCATTGCCGGATGCAGGGGCGAACTCACGAAAAACAGATGACGCATTTGCGCCATATTGAATCCGAGCATAGGGGCCCACAAGGATACGCGACCACCGCATTTGATAGACCACCGCGTGTAGCCCACTAATTCCATGCTGTAACATTCTCGGCAAGCGTGCCCAAAAATGATGAGCCAAAAACGGAAGTATTTTTTTGGGAAGGGTCATTTTTCAGTAGTTGGCCCGATAACAACCGCTGTAAGAGCCTCTGTAAGTCTATTTGGGTTTAAAACGAGGGTATTCGTAAAACCCTCAACTGCCGAAGGACTTGCAAAGCAGACGACGCCTTCGAGCGTTTGGATCAAACGATCAATTACGGCTTTATCAGGAATCTTTCCATTAGGTAATCTCAGGGCACGATGTGTTTGATAGACCGGCAAGACATCTGCGTGAATTGCATAACGGCCGAGATATTCTTTAAAATCGAAGATCGGTTCTTTTGCCGATGGTATGGCAATGGCGGTATGCGGCGCAATATTACGAGAAATCCATATTGCTAAATGTTCCGCAGAACTCACCGCCGGTGGAATTTCTGCATGCATATGACAATCGGTCAAAGCCGCTAAAGTCGACGGTCCAACCGCGTACACGGCCTCTGCAGATTTTACCAAATTTATTAATGCGGCATGGCGCATGGCATATCGCACGGCATTTGCGCTCGTAAAAACGAAAATCTGCGGCTTCTGCTTTGGAAACTTGACCGGTACTGTCGCTAACTCGATACAAGGAAAATGCAGGACATCAAGATCCAGCTCATCTAGGATTTTTTTGTCATAGGCCCAATCATCGAAAGCACGTGTCCAAATTAAACTAGGCATAATGTCTCCTGCAAACCTAAATTTCCCGAGAAATACCTAGACGACGAAGTATGTCGTTCACTCCGTTTTTCTTTAGCTCTTCAAGAAGCTTTGTCACAAACACGCGACCGTCTCCAACCAAGTCTAAAGGCATACTATAACTCGCAGCTGCTGAGCCACCTTGCATATCAAGTACAATCACTCGTCCATGCCAAAGCCCCGGGTGACGGGCATCAGGTTGCACAAGACAACCAAAAGGCATGGTACAATCACCACCCAAGGCATGCAGAACATCTCTTTCAATCGTAATTTGGCGGCGTGTGTCCGCACAATCTAACTGCTCGATCGTCTGCAAATGCATTGATTTGTCGATCGTCTCTATTGCGATCGCTCCCTGCCCGGCACAAGGTACAAACCATGCAGGATCGAGCCTATGAACACAGTCCTTATTGATACCCAGACGGTCCAACGAAGCTTCCGCAAGAATCAGTGCGTGCCATTCTTGCTCTTCCAGCTTTCGTAAACGCGTGTCGACATTACCACGTACCGGTTGAATCTTAATTCCTGAACCAAGCTGCTCGAGGAGTGCTTGCCTGCGTAGACTCGACGTCGCTATTTTCATGGGCCCAAGAGCTTTGAGCTCTCTAGCACCTAAAACAGCTCCCTGCTTTAAGCTCAGTTTCTGATAAAGTGAACTTTTAAACACAATCACATCAGTGACCGCGTGTCTTTTTAAAATCGCCGGCAACCTAAAACCCTTTGGCAGCTGAACCGGCATATCTTTCAACGAATGCATGGCGAGATCAGCATGACCAGCTTTTAATGCTTCTTCCAATTCCTTAATAAAAAGACCTTTACCGCCTATTTCATGGAGAAAGCGGTCTTGGACCTGATCACCGGTCGTTTTGATAACATTCAATGCGACCGGTTGACCTAAACCCCTTAGCTGTTCCGCAATAAAGTTGGCCTGCCATAAAGCAAGTGCGCTTCCTCGCGTCGCGAGAATTAAAGCGTCTTCTGTCATTTTTGTCATGATTCACCAGATTTTGATGCTTGAGAATGATCTAAATATTTTAACAGTGCAGTCGCCATAACCGCTGACTTTTCACCATCCGATTTACGCAGAATCTGCGCTAGATCTCCGGTTAATTTCGCGGTGGCTGCTTGTAACATTGCATCCATAGCGGCTCTTTGCGAAACGCTAACTCCAGCGAATACATCTTTTGCCAAAGTTTTCGCTGCCTCGCGTTCCAAGGTCGCAAAAATATGGTCACGCCATTTTGCAATCGCTGGCGCAATAGCCAGGGTTGAGAGCCATTCGCCAAAACCAGAGGTCGCCTGATCAATCAAAACTCCCGCTTGCAATGCTGCGTCATGGCGTTCGCTTAGATTCTGATCCACCAATTGTTTCAGGTCATCTAGGTCAAATACATAGACGTCATCAAACTCAGCGCAAGCCGGATCAATGTCGCGCGGCAGCGCAATATCAACTAAGAAAAGAGAAGCGCCGTCGCCTCGTTCTTTCACGGCTTTGCGAATCATCTCGCTCGTAATGACATAGCCTTCTGACCCAGTTGCTGCGATGACGACATCGGTGTTTGCTAGCAAATGCGGAAGATTGGTAAGTCCATGTGGATCGCCGACTCCCAAGCGTTGCACTAACTCGTAGGCTCTCGCCTGCGTGCGATTCGCAATCACAAGACTTTTCGGTTTATAACTTGCTGCGTGTTCTGCGGCGACTCGTCCCATTTCGCCCGCGCCGATAATCAGGAATCGACACTCCGATAAATCCTTAAACATCCGTTTTGCAAGCGCGACGGCCGCGTGACTGATACTTACCGTCTTAGCGCCAATGTTTGTTTGCGACCGCACTTTTTTTGCGGTCGACAATGCTTCCTGACCAAGACGTCCAAGTAGCGGCCCCAAGGTCTGGGCATCGAGCGCAAGTTGCATCGCATCCTTAAATTGCCCTGTAATTTGCGTCTCACCAGGAATCATACTATCTAAGCTCGATGCGACCCGAAACGTGTGGCGCACCGCATCTTGATCATGCAAGTGATAAGCAACTCGCGCTAAAGCGGCGCGATCAATCTTTGCTGTCGAAGCAGCCTCCGCGTGGAGATCAATCCAAGCATTGATGGAATCTTGCGGATCTTGCTGCTCCTCACCACGCGTGACGCCAATTAATTCAAAGCGATTACACGTGCTGAGCACCATGAGCTCTTTTAACTCATGGCGTTCTCGGATCGTTGGCAGAGCTTGAATCAACGCTTCATTTGTCAGATAAAAGGCTTCACGTTCACCGATACCGGCGGTTCGATGATTGGCACCGACACAGAATATTCTCGGGCTCACAGTCCACCCCCAGCGTGAGCGAATGCGAAACCAAACCAGCTGAGCGCCATTAATACAAAGCCCATTAAACTCATCCGAGCGATTTTTTGCGGACGATAATGGAGAACATGCCTCAAGACGAGAATACTCAAATACCATACCCAAACCATCAAGGCCCAAATGACTTTTAGTTTAAGGGAAATCCCGAGTACTAAATGGCCGACGACCGTATAAATAGCTCCACTTAACAAGCTTAGAGTGATAAACGAAAAACCCAACCACAGAAAAACTCCCAGCGCCTGACCAAGCGTATCCAGTGCCGGAAACCTCATCGGCAGAGAGTTCAGTTGGCGACTTTTAAGCTTCCGCTGCTGCCAGAGCAACATCAGTGATGCACCACAAGCGGCAACCGCAAAGACCTGACCAATAATTGCTGAGCCGATATGAATCGATATAAGTGGCCCTGGAATCTCTACCGAGGCTACAGCCGGTAACTCCGAGCCAAAGAATATATCTAGCAGCAGGGTGAGCGAAATCACTGGAGCGGTAAACGCACCAATCAATTGCATCCGCCACCTCAGCCAGGTCGCAATACTGACCCAGGCCAAAGCCGCGGCAAAAACTTCTGCTGTCATATGATCAGAGGTTTCACCTGAAAAATTCTGAAATAAGCCAAAGGCCAAAATCGACAATGCCATCGTTCCCATCACGAAAGCACTCTGCCCCGCCCGCGTGGCGATCAGGGCCAGCCGCGTCGATTGAAAACCCGCGAGTAAAAACCCGGCGGCCAATAGGAAGCTGCTGAGACAGACGATCGATAGACTGGTTTGATCAAACAAAATGAGCACTCCAAGCGGCTGGACCGTTCCCATAAAAATCATGGGCGGTAATTATGGAACTTGTGGCAATTTCAAGCAATAAAAAGTATAAAAAGAATTGATTCATTTCATAAAGTCTTTTGACAATATTCTGAGAGACGACAGTGCAATCAGGGCATAACCCATTCACATTAATACCTAATTCTCCCCATTTGCTCCAGCGCATCTGGCAGCCAGCATCATGGCGCGATCATCAGGTATGGCAGCAGCCCACATGGGGCATGGGTGATCTCCCGGCAACACTTTTCGAGATTTCCCGACTGCCGGCTCTTGTTTCCGTCTATGAAATCGAAGCCTTACGCTCGCAAATTGCAGATGCTGGCCTCGGCAGGCGTTTTTTATTGCAGGGTGGCGACTGTGCTGAACGATTCCAAGACTGCACTGAAGAAGCGATCTCAGGACGACTTCGTGCCCTCCTCCAGATGTCTTGGTCATTGGCTATGCTGCCAAAAAGCCAGTGGTCCGTATCGGACGAATGGCTGGTCAATACGCCAAGCCGCGCACCGACCTCACTGAGCTTTTGGATGATGGACTCGAAATACCGGCGTTTCGCGGGGACAATATCAACGGATTTCAGGCCTCGATGCATGTTCGCCATCCCGATCCAAAGCGCCTGCTTCAGGCCTATCATTCTTCTAGTACAACCTTAAATTTTATTCGCATGCTGCTTGCAAATGGATTTGCAGATCTAAAACAAGTTGAGGAATGGCGACTGGAAAAAATCCAGAATTCTTTTGCATGGGCGCGCTACGAAAAAATTGCTTCGGGCCTTCGCGATGCTCTCGAGTTTTTGGAATGTATTCACGGCCCAGAATCAGTCAAATATGGTTTTCATGAATTCTTTGTCTCCCACGAAGCATTGATTCTCCCTTATGAAGAATCTCTCACGCGCTTCGATTCTGCACACGGCAGATGGTATAACGTAAGCACTCATATGGTTTGGATTGGTGAACGCACGCGTCAGCTTGATGGCGGTCATGTCGAATACTGCCGCGGTATCGGCAATCCAGTCGGCATAAAAATCAGCGCAGATGCTGATGAACGAGAGATTATTCAACTTATCCAAAAACTAAATCCTCATCACGAGGCCGGTAAAATCGTATTAATCACACGTCTAGGCGCAGACCGTGTTCGTAGTAAGTTGCCGCAGCTCATTGATGCGCTACGTTCATCAGGATGTCCTGTCACCTGGATTGTTGACCCTATGCATGGTAACACTGAGCGTACGGAAGATGGCCGTAAGACGCGAGACTTCGCGAAAATTTCCCGCGAAATTTCTGAGACATTTGCCGTGCATCATGAGAAAAAATCTGAACTCGGTGGCATTCATCTTGAGATGACCCACGAAGAAGTTACAGAATGTGTCGGCGGGAGTGCTGGTATCGGTACCGCCGACTTAGGAAAACGTTATGAAACTTGGTGCGATCCAAGGCTTAATGGGTCTCAGAGTTTAGAGCTTGCGTTCCATGTCGCAAGCCTTATGCGCAACCATGCAGTAGCGAAAAGCCCGTCATCCTAAGGGCTAAAATTCCGTGCTCCGGAAGTCTTCTGGCTTATTTATATTTTCCAGAACTCTTACACTCGCGACAGCTAATCGTTTCGAAACCTGCATTGTGACATGCTTCGATCACATCGTTAGATACCGCATTGCAAGCGAACATAGACGCGGTCTCTTCAATGCAGGCTCCGTAAAACAGCTTATCTGAATTGCTTGATTCTGTAAGCCAACCTTTAAGCATTAGTGGTTCAACAGCACCCGAACGATTTTCGAGAATTTTGATATCCAAGATCATACCGTTTGCGACCGTTAAATTACAAAGCTTACCAGAAGTCAGGAGCGTCGGATTTGTATGCATCAAAGTAGGACACCGCCATCAAAGTAGGACACCGCACTGGAATAAAGTGCCGAGTCCAGCTAATTTAAAGAAATAAGAAGCTTGAAATTTTAAGACTAGCACTGACACA
>CAZUYQ010000185.1:0-6213 GCA_964624705.1 uncultured Polynucleobacter sp. | reverse complement strand
TGAAGCAGGATGTCCGTGGGTCGTGGGCTTTAAGGCTCTATTTGACTTAACGCCGACCATTAGTATGGCGAACCCCCTGCATGAACGGCATGGGATGGTTTGGATTTAATATCAACATTGAATGAGCGGTTTCTTGATCCGTCATCAAAGGTTTTCATCTGGTTAAATGTCTTAGATATTGACTAACTATTTATTTTTATTAGAATATAAGGATGTCACGAATTTATTCCGGAAATGGCGGCGTATTCCGGAATTGAGTCAGGAGGTTGAGAAATGCGGTTCGGTAGACAGTGTAACCTTATAGAATCTAACAGTTTTTTTATGTTTGGGGCACGTGGCACGGGCAAATCAACCCTCATTCAGGAAAGATTAGCGGTCCATGATAAAAATTTGCTGGTCATTGATTTGTTAGAGCTTGCAGTCGCGGATAAATACGGCCGTCGACCCGATTTACTGTATGACGAATTACGACTGAATCCTGGCATTAAATGGGTGATGTTGGATGAGATTCAGAAGGTCCCCGCACTTTTGGACGTCGTCCATCGTACGATAGAAACACGTGAGTTTATTCCACCAAAATTTGCGATCTCTGGCTCAAGTGCCCGTAAGCTTAAGCATGGTAATGCCAATTTACTCGCGGGGCGTGCGTTCGTAAATTATCTATTTCCGCTCACCCATCACGAATTGGGAGAGCACTTTAAATTGGATGATGTATTGAATTGGGGGAGTTTGCCAAAAATTTTCAGTTTGAAGACCGATGAGGAACGGCGTGAATACCTGCGCAGCTATGGCTTAATGTATTTATCTGAAGAGGTGTGGGCAGAACATTTGGTGCAGAAGCTTGAGCCATTTCGTCATTTCCTCGAGGTTGCGGCGCAAATGAATGGTCAGCTGTTGCAGTACGCGAACATTGCAAGAGATGTTGGTGTTGACGAAAAGACCATCAAAAAATATTTTGAGATTTTAGAAGACACGCACATGGGATTTTTGCTTCATCCTTACCACCCTTCGATGCGTAAGCGTCAATTGCAAAGCCCGAAATTTTACTTTTTTGATCTGGGCGTGGTGCGTAGTTTGGCGCGAACATTGTCAGTCGAAATTATTCCTCAAACCAACCTCTACGGCGATGCTTTCGAGCACTTTGTTGTCTGTGAGATCCAACGTTTGAGCCATTATTTAAAAAACGACTATCGACTAAGTTATATCAGAACAAAAGACGATGCAGAGATCGACCTCGTTATTGAACGACCAGGACGAAAAATCGCGTTAGTTGAAATTAAGTCGAAGGAGTCCACCGATATAGATGACAGCAAACACTTGCGTGCATTTGCGAAAGATTTCACGAACAGCGAATCTTACGTTCTATCAAGAGATTCAGCTGATCGCGTAAGTGATAATATTCAATATCTACATTGGCGAACAGGCCTGGAAAGCCTTGGCCTGTCAACTAGGTAGGCAATGGTTATGGGTAACGATGTCAATTCCAATACCGTTTGGATCAACAATCGCAAAGTGACGATCGCCCCATTCTTCGTTTCTTATGTCTACTTTGATGGGCGTACCGCATTGTTTAATTCTCGCACACTCTGAGTCTACATCAGGGACTTCGATCGTGAACCAAACACCATGTCCAGAGAACTCCTTCTGAAAGAGTTTATCTTGGCTTGATTGATTTGGTTGCATGAACGCTACCTCTGAGTTTGGATTATCAGGACAGTGCAATAAACAGTACCAGTCGGCATCAAATTTTACCTCGAAGCCTAAAACATCGATGTAAAATTTCTTTGTTTCGTTCAATCTGCTTGTGATAATTCCACCATTGATCTTTGGCTTATCTAGTTTCATAGTCATGCTCCTGACAAAAATTGAATGAAACTCACATTATTCGAATTTTTGTCAGCGCTTTTGATCGTTTCTGCTATAAGTGAAATATGTCTGAGTATTATCTGAACAATTTGCGTAAGGCCGTCGATTTCATTGAGGCAAATCTCGATTCCAAGATCTCAATCGAAGAGGTTGCTGCGAGTTCAGGTTATAGCTCCTATCATTTTCAGCGGCTATTTAGCGCAGCTGTTGGTGAGCCAGTCAGAGATTACATTCGCAAGCGACGTCTAACCGAGGCAGCGCATGTATTGGTTGATTCAAATCAAAGAATTCTCGACATCGCACTCAGTGCCGGATTCGAATCCCAGGAAGCATTTACACGAGCCTTTCAAAAAATGTTTCGATTGCCACCAGGTGAGTATCGAAAACAAAAGCATCAGCCGTATTTTCTTGGTAGATCAAAACTGACGGACTCCATGATCCGGCAGCTTATCTCAAAATATTGTATCGCACCAAATATTGTCGAGTGGGATGAAAGGTACTTTATAGGAATTGGTCGAGCGTTTGGCGAAGATATTTTTAATCCAGTTGGCGAACTTTGGAATGAATTTTCACAGAAGATTGCGTCGATAGAACATAGCGTGGGGACCGACACTTTTGGCCTATGTTTTGGTTCAGATCCGAGTATCGCTAAAAATGAAGACACAGCACTTTGCTATATTGCCGGTGTAGAGGTAAGCACTGCGTCAACAGCGGTGCCGGACGGCATGATTCTACGCAGATTACCCAGGAGCAAGTACGTTCATTTTGCGCACGTTGGACCCTTAATGGAATTTCAAACAACACTGGATTACATCTGGGGAACTTATCTGCCGCGCTCAAATTATCATAGGGTGGAAGCACCCGATCTGGAGGTCTATCCCAAAGACTTTGATCCTGCGGCGCCCATCGTAAATATTGATCTTTATATCCCCCTTCAAATATAGAAACGGCGCCCTCTTTTCAGAAAGCGCCGTTTACTTTATTTAATAACTATTCAGTCTTCGAACGAAAACTTGCCGCTGCAAAGAGCGTCAAATTCAGAAGACGCACTGTCAGCACCAAACACACCAAACAAGCTAACACTTGCAGATGCTTGGCCCTTTAAGATAGTCACCGATTGAAGAATCGCTTTCTCAAACGAACCGCCCGAAATTGTGATGTTGTAACCACCGATGTTGCTTACAGCTTGAAGATACGGAGCGCCGCCTTCTGATCCACCAATCAACTGTTCGCCCTTAGTGGTGCGACCGTTCAAAGTCACGGACGAACCTTTACTGGAAGATACGATTTTAATGGTGCGAGGAGTGCCAGGAGCTCTCTGCTCAACACAGGTGATGTCGAGAGTTGCTGGCTTCATCAAATCTGCAAGGGCTTGATTTCCAAAGATAATGGTTGCGGCGATTAGGATGCTCTTAATGTTCATGATAATTTCCTTATTGTTAAAGTTCATAGGTTTATTTACCTGCAGGATTGCGAACCACGCCCTCAAAAAGTGTTACACCGCTCTTATCATCGCGGATTGCATAAGCAAAAGGTCCATTGATTTTCAAGTGTCTAGACATTGGAACGGAGGTTGTTCTGATGCCGCCAATGGTAACTGCAGCCGCTTCGCTACCTTCTTCATTCACGATGATTTTTGCTTTCTGAAGAATGAAGCTGAGCTGAGCACGAGGATCAGCAGACATGCGACTCAATACTCCTTGCGCAAACAAACTTCCATAACCGGCTGCATTAAGATTGTCTTGGATATTTTTCAATTCAGATTCAATGGTAAATTTTGGCATTGTGAATACGTCAAATGTGGATACATGGCTATAGTCAGCGGAGAACGCTTTTCCCTCTACTATATATTTGCGGTAAACATCAGCGACATCTTTGGTCGCATCAACATGAATCTCTTTGGTGTAGTTTGCACTCTGTTCCGCAGTTGCGAATGCAATATACATCGCATGGGTGTCGCCTTTGTAAGGTAGACGAACAGTATAAACAGGAGTGGATTTATCAGCTGCGCTTGCGGTAAAAAACCAACATGAATTTTACGAGCATGTTTTTGCATGGTCGCAACTTTAGTTACAGTCGTTTTCCCGGAGTTCTTGTTAACGGCAGTGAACTCTAGATCTCTTGTGAGTTTTGGGTCGAATTCTTCCGCCCAGTTTCCTTTAAAGTACAATGCGTTTGCGAGCATTGCTGCTAAATCTGGAGTGATCATATCTGGTGTCACAGCATTCTGAATCATCTTGTTCGTGTTGTCAGAGATCCATGCGTTGATGTCATCGGCAGCTTTCTTTGGTTGGGAGACATCCAACTGTTGTGGTGCTAAACCCTTAAATAAATCGGCAAGTAGGCCTTTATATTCTGGTTTGAGAACGAAATCTTTACGGGTCCAAATATTATTCGCTGATTGAAGGGTCAAACCGTCACGTTTGATATTCAGTAGTGCACTTGCCTTTGCACTTTTTTCGACAGACGTGCCTAGGTAGTTTGTCAGTAAGTCACGACGTTCGTTGTCGTAGCCTAAGCCGACCAGTGCAAGTAAGGCATCCAAGGAAGCCGCCGACCAAATGACGTTTTCGCCTTCAGGCTTCGCTGCAAGCTCCGACGCGATGTCGGCCCGCGATTTGGTTTGAGTGTTGGTAGCTGAAAGTTGCGAAGATTGTGTTCCGCATGCACTCAGCATTGATAGAGATGCAGTTAAGAATCCTGCAAAAAATGTTTTGTTTTTCATAAATCCTCCTGAAAAATTACTAATTCGTAAGCAAATATTGACACTGAACCACGATGGTTTTTGTGTTCCTTAAATAACGAATTAGCATGAAATCAGGAAAGTGAGTAGACTTGGCCGGCCAGTCTATGAACGAATAATATTGACTACAAAACTGAAAGAGCTTCGCGATTTGCATCGGAAGCTCTTCAGTCAATTTAATTTGCTAGTCCTAGATTACGGTTGAACAGGGTATCCAGGGTACGGTTGTGGTTGCGGATAACCAGGAGCTTGACCATACGGAGCATACTGATATCCGTCATAATCGTATGATGAACCAATAGGGCTGTAATAAATAAGCGCGGCGCCACCTAAAATAATTAATCCACCAAGTACCCAGTTGCGCCAAGCAAAGACCGTCTTCTTTTACGATAGAGAAACCAAAAGCAAAATGCACACAGATTTTTACATTTACATCGCTTCTGGCACAATGGGTGACGAAGCGCTTCATTTGGTAGCTTCGATGCGTCAAACCGGCGAAAATTCTCTAAAATCCTTTGGCTTGTTCGGAAGGAGCAAACGGGTGCACGCTACCAAATTCTGGCCAGGTCACAGGATAAAGTTCGGCGGCAGCGTTTAGTTTCATGGTGCAGCTGCCAAGTGGAATCATGCTCGTCGTAAGCTTTGTAAGCAAATATTGACACTGAACCACGATGGTTTTTGTGTTCCTTAAATAACGAATTAGCATGAAATCAGGAAAGTGAGTAGACTTGGCCGGCCAGTCTATGAACGAATAATATTGACTACAAAACTGAAAGAGCTTCGCGATTTGCATCGGAAGCTCTTCAGTCAATTTAATTTGCTAGTCCTAGATTACGGTTGAACAGGGTATCCAGGGTACGGTTGTGGTTGCGGATAACCAGGAGCTTGACCATACGGAGCATACTGATATCCGTCATAATCGTATGATGAACCAATAGGGCTGTAATAAATAAGCGCGGCGCCACCTAAAATAATTAATCCACCAAGTACCCAGTTGCGCCAAGCAAAGACCGTCTTCTTTTACGATAGAGAAACCAAAAGCAAAATGCACACAGATTTTTACATTTACATCGCTTCTGGCACAATGGGTGACGAAGCGCTTCATTTGGTAGCTTCGATGCGTCAAACCGGCGAAAATTCTCTAAAATCCTGGATTACTCGGTCGGGGATTAAAGGATCAGCTACTGTTCAATCTTATCGGTATGCAATTAATGCAGATACATCTACCCCGAATATTTCATTTTTTGTGACAGAGCTTACACCATCGCCTGCACTCACCGCAGCGGAATTTGAAGCGCACGCGTCAGCCTCCGCAACGACAGTTTCTAACGGCACTGTTCCTTCAACGACGAACACCAACAGCGGTGGAGCTGCGTCCGGTTGTGCGTCCAGCTGGAATACAAGGGCAGCTGAGGTCACCTCAAGCGATCTTTGCAGTGGCCTTGCTCTTGACCCAGCGCCACCACCATTCTGGGCGACCAGCGCGACCGCATATATGAGCATGAAAGACGTCTATGAGAATACATCCAAGGTTACTGATCTCTAAGCGAGGAGATATTGGAGGCCCTGTCTACGGCTGGTGTAATAGCAGTATCTCGCATCCC
>CAZUYQ010000184.1:6101-6679 GCA_964624705.1 uncultured Polynucleobacter sp. | reverse complement strand
AGTCTATAGCCAGGTCGATTTAAAGTTTCTTTGAGTACGATGCCGTAAGACCCCAGGCGTAATTACCGCTGCGGTCCGTATCAGCTTTCATCACGGTTTGCTTATAGCTCGGAGTGAGTCCAATGGTCTGGCTTGGGCTTAGGTTAAGCTCTGTACCCAGACTCACACCATCACTGATGAGTGCCACAGACGAAGATGCGGCCAAGTCATCTGTAGGTTTAGAAGTTTGCCTTTCTAGGCGTAAGGCAAGACCAATGGCTGAACTTAATTGGTACTTCCCGCCGACTGCAAGCGTCGACGATTTAAAAAACTCCGACTGCTTTTGTTGATTGTATTCGCCCATAACTAAGAGATTACTATCTAAACGATGGAGGACACTGAGTTCAAAGAAATCTTTTGAACTCATTAAGCCAAGATCGGTAGTGCCGAGCATCACAAGTGCAGAGAATGCAAATTTAAGTTCTGAACTTGATTGCATATCTGGTTGATGCACCGAAACCCCTAAGCCTAAAAAATCATAGATCCCGGCAGCCGCGCCGCCAGCAAAAGAAATCACTTTTGCGGGATTCTTGGTATCG
>CAZUYQ010000184.1:2910-6091 GCA_964624705.1 uncultured Polynucleobacter sp. | reverse complement strand
GCTCTTAGACCGTTACCTGCCACCCCCACCGCTGAACCACCGATAGCCTGGCTGTTCACGGTTTGTGGTGAGTTAGCGCTACCGGCTGTCATACTTGATCCACGGACCGAAAGCATAGATTGATCTTGTCTTAAAGCGTGAAAGACACCATCAACTTCGGGAAGAGTTGAAACTTGCGGCCTTAAACCTGTAAGTTGATCGTTGGCGGCGGCAGAGTTGGATTTTTTCATAATCTGTAAGTTCACTTGTTCGGTTTTTTGAACTGGTGCTTCTTCGTATTCTTGACCAGCTGCAAAACCAGAGTGAACAGTTAATAATGCAAGAATCATTGAGCTAAAATATTTCATAAGTTTCTACCTTTGTGTATTTGATGATTGAATTTATTTGATGATCTCTAAAAGTCTGATGCTCGGAGTCAATGCCACTGTCGTGGATGCTTTAGGATTCTTGTCTGGATACGAACCAGAAATATCCTCAGCATGTTGAATCAATAGGCCCGCAGAGTCTGGTTCTAAGCTGACACAGTGTTCTGTTGTGGTAACGCTATTTACCGCGTTATCTGTGCCAGATGAATAGGGCTTTGAATTCTCAACATTAAAGCTAGAGGATATGGCATAACGCAAACACTGAGACCTAAAAGTTCCAGCAGGTACTGTTAAAAGTTTCATTCCTGTGCTTTCGCACATATTTAGACGTTCCTCTTTTCCTGGATTTGCCGGTGTATTGGCTTTTTCAAACGTTCCGCTTGAATTTTTGGTATACATCGCGAGGCTGCATCCATCTTCGTTACAATCAGTCGCCTCTTCAACATACTCATAGCCAGAACCGAAGCTGGAGATGTTTCCCGAATATCTAGCTTTATGATTTATGTTGGTATTGACAGAGAATAATTTAGGAAGGTCTGCGATCCGCTCACAGTCAGTTTGATCGCTAGAGGATCGACCAGCATTGTTGCCGCTTTTTGCAGGTCCAATCAGCGGTTGAGCTTGCTGGCAAGATAGCAATGTAAGGAGTATGACTAATGAAGAAAGTATGGGTTTAAAGTTATAACTAAGCATGACAATTCCTTGTTTTTTATTTTGAAATTTGACGGATTAAAATGGTAGAGCTAAGCCGAGACGCACTGAACTCGAGATGGGTGCTAGTTCAGCTCTTAGAAGTAGACCCTCTGTGATCGGCAAAAACACACCCGCACGGAGGCTCAAGGGAGTATCAGTTAAGGCGGTGTCGCTGCCGCGGTACCATTCTCTTTGATAACCTAAGCCTGCTGCGACGTAGGGAGTTAGAGCTAATATTTCAAGGATTTTAAAATCTGCACGTAGATCGCCGGTGAGCGAGAATCGATTGTATTCGCTATGCCGATATATCCACCGAGCCCGGTGGAGTCCGGTTTCAATCGATAGGTCAATTTTTGATGTCGAATCTTGGATCGGTAGTTCAGCAATCTTAACAGCGCCCATGAATCCAGCTTCTAGGCCCTTGAATGCATACGCTCCGGCGTAAACGGTGAGATCACCGGCAACATTAGAGGAGTGTCTTGTATCATTTGAGCTGCCGATTTGATTTTCTTGCGATTCGCTCTTTGGGACTTCTAGAGATACTTCGCTCTCTTGGACGACAGGTTTCTTTGCTTGCTTGCGAGATTTCTTCTTCTTTTGAGTAACTGGTGAAGAAGCCGCTGGAACATTTATCTGCGATGATTCCGGTGCTATTTTACTTTCACTAGCCATCAACGTGGTCGGAAGCACGATTGATAAAATCGTGCTAAGGATTACCCACTGCCAACGTTCACTCCGTAATGAGAAAAACATACTTCATATTCCTTCGTGTTAAGGGTTCCTCGATATGAGGAGGGACACGACGGACTTATGGCAACAACTATGCCGTTGATTTGATCGAGGTGAGTCTTAGAGGAATTAGCAGGTTATCCCTCTGAGGTGAGAGGGTCGTCCAAGTGCAGGACGGTCCTTGTCCGGGTTCGGGGCGATAAATATATGTAGGTGCTTTGTGTCTGCTTCCTACTTGATGTCACATTAGGAAAAACAGCCTCTACCCCAGATCCCTCTCCGAAAACCGCCACGCCCCAATAGTCAGAAGTGCAAACAGTAAAGACCCCGCCCAAGAAAGGCGAACTATAAGATCGGAGAGCTGAATGGTCTGGCCAATCACACCGAGCTGATCAATTAAATTAAATCTCTGAAAATTCCAAACATCGGCGACAAAATCGACGATAATCCCAGACTCAGGTGCAATTTTTGGATCACGGGTTGCAGATAAAAGTGGAGCGATAAGACCAGCGATCCACATCGCAGTAGCAGAGAATAATGCGATTGCAAATCCACTGAAGGACGCGAACATCATCGCCATGGCAGCCAAAACGAGCCATTCACCCACCAGTAAACCAAGCGACCAACCTTGAATATTAGTCATGCGGCCACTGCCGGTTGCAAACATGATGGTTTGCCAGCATAGACCAAAGATACAGCCCATCAATATCAATACGCTTGCAAGGGCTGCAAATCTTGCCATAAACCATGTCACGCGAGGAATCGGGGCTGCAAGTCGTGGTTCGATACTCCGCTCTGTGAGCGCATCGTGAATCATGCGGGCGCCCCAGAGAATAGCTACCATCCCGCCAGTGAGACGAAAGCCTGCGATGCCGATATCGAATAGTATTTTTTGGAAGTCCTCAATGGACCAGTCACTTGCGAGATTAGCAAATAATGCAATCGCAATGCCTGTGATTATAACCGGGATGAAAATCTTATCGCGGACAAGCCATTTAAAACCTTCGCGGTATAGTGCAAAAAACGCTTTCATTGCGTGAATTCCTCTTTAAAATGAACAAGAAGTTGTTCTTCGGTTGCACTATTATCGTCGCCAAAGCGGACGATGACCCAACCCTGTTGCATCGCAGGGGTCAACCATGCTGCTGCAGCGGGATAATCTGTGAAACCTAATCGCAGAATAAATCCATCTTGATGGATCGTTTTCCACGTCGGTAATTTTTGAGTTTGCGCCATTTTTACGAGATCACTTTGCTGCGCACCGGAAATATCGACAAAATATCGCGGTAAATTATGCAAGGAATCCGTGTTATCTGTACCAACGCTAGAATAGACTAACTGACCTTTACGCAAAATATGAATGTGATCGCAGAGTGAAGTGATCTGCGGCAATT
>CAZUYQ010000184.1:0-2900 GCA_964624705.1 uncultured Polynucleobacter sp. | reverse complement strand
GGTTAGACCACGCTTTTTCTCGGCTAAAATCCAGTTTTTCATGGTCATGCGACCGAGTGGATCGAGGCCACTTAATGGTTCGTCGAGGATCAGAAGATCTGGCTCGTGAATTGTGGCCTGGGCCCAGGCAAGTCGCTGTTGCATACCTTTTGACATTTGTCTTGCCTTCCGGTGTGCAAAAGATTCGAGTCCTACTTGAGCAAGCTTACTTGTGATCAGCTGTTTTCGAGTAGTGCCGTTGCCAATCTTATAGAGGGAAAGATGCGTTTCTAGAATATCTTGGCAAGTCAGTCCTGCTGGAAAGCGTGCCTGTTCTGCAAGGTAACCAATGGAAGCGCGGTTTGCTCGCGTCATCGTGGTTCCACGAAATAAAATATGACCGCGGTCCTGACGAATAAGGCCTAAAATAAGGCGAATTGCAGTGGTTTTACCGGCGCCGTTATGTCCGACTAAACCAGTGCACCGCCCTTGAGGAAACGCGAGTGAAATACCTTGCAGAGAGTGAATGGCTTTACCAAAGACTTCTGGCTTGAACGACTTCGCGATACTCTGCAATTCTAAAAGAGGGCCGCTTGCCGCGGTGTTCTTATTTGTATTCATCGGTTCTCACTCTCCTGACGTCTGGCTTGGTAATAACGACGGTGAAGGAATTGGCACGGGAATTTGCTCGCGTAGCCGCGGCCTCAGGAGCTCTAAGAGTCGCGTGCCACCGGGCACTTCCTTTAGCAACATAACCGTTTCATTGAGGTCTTGGCCTGCGTCCTGACCTTTTTGTGCAAGTTTTTTGGCATAACTTTGCACCCAGGATGGTGACTGTGGTCTCGATGATGCAAGAGCATAATAGCCGGATGCTTTTGCCGGATTTTGTAATTTAAACGCTGCCACAAATCCCTGCGTCATCGGAATACGCCAGGAATGTGGAAAGGCCTTAAGGCCGTGTAGGCTAATCTCCTCGCAAAGATCGGGTCGTTCGTAATCAAACGCCATCACCAAGCAACTTAAAAGATAAATGCTTTCAAGCTTTGGTTCGAGACGTGTTACGCTTGTGATAATTTTATTTGCTTGTTCAGCGCTGGCATAGTTTTTAAGGTTTTCATCCGCCAGTGATTGGATCAACCAGATCGAGACAAAATCATCATAAAGGCCCCGGTGCCCTAACATCGCGATATGAATTGTTCGATCGGACCAACTGCTAAGTGGAGGGGGAGCCAATTTATCAAACTTTGCCCGCTCCTGAGGTCCCCGCATCTGACCCACACGCACGCATGTCGTCATCGCCGCGATGAGGATTGTTGCTGAGATAAGATGATGCCACATAATTTAAGATGCTACCGTCATGAGTGTTATTAAGGGCTAATCAATGCCATCTTTAATGCAGGTAATAATCCCCTTTGAATAGTGGTGATAACCAGCAGGACAATCATTGGCGAGAGATCGATCGGAAGATTCATTTTTTCGCTTAGGCCTCGGAAAGGTCGAAACATGGGCTCGGTTAGTTTTTGGATGGTTTGCACAAGTGGATTATATGGGTCAGCGCCGACCCAAGAAATAATCACCGAAGCGATCACAACGACTTGAGCCATATTTAATAAAAGTTCGATAATAAAGGACAGAGCCGTAATGAGGGGTGCAGGCATGAATTCACTCCGATGCAAGAGAAAAAATAAATTTATCTTAATATCCAAATGATTTTATTGGATGAATTGGTTTTCACGCAAGTGGTAATTTGTTAGCGCTTACCGAATATGGCAGTTCCGATCCGAATACAGTCGGAGCCGGCAGCAATTGCGATTCGTAGATCACTGCTCATACCTAGCGATAATTTGCCTTTTCCAATAGTGCGAGCCGTGATGATAAGTTTTTTGTAAAGATTGGGAATCTCACTGTCATAGGTTTCATCATTATAAACGGCTGGCGGGATCGCCATAATGCCCTGAAGTTCTAAGTGCGGGCAAGACGTCTCAATAAATTGCGCAATGGCTTGTCCTTCACCAAGACTTGCCCCAAACTTCTGTTTCTCATCTTCGGCGTTAATGTGGATCCAAACGGGATAGTGTTTCTTGCCAGCTTCGCTCACATATCTTTCGATATAGCGGGCATGCTTTTCAGCAGCAATGGTCTGAATTTCAGAGGCCACAGTAACTAATTTTTGAATCTTATTGGTTTGTAGTTGGCCTATAAAAACCCACTTCAGCTCGGGAAGATCTTTTAAGCTTTCCGCCTTTGCGAGAAGCTCCGAGACATAATTTTCTCCGAAGTCTCGTTGCCCCATTTGATAAATAGTTCGGACTGCATCCGCAGGATGCGTTTTGCTAACTGCAATGAGGCGAATCGAGTTGAGATCTCGACCAGTTTGATTTGCGAGGTTGGCTATTTTATTTTGAACGTCAGAATAGCCCATCGATATTTACTTTATGATTCTGTTATTTCGGTACCCCGGCTGGCTTGACGGGGTTAACCGCCGCAGGCGCTGAGTTAGTTGTTTTAGCAGGTAGATTGTTAGGTGTCACGGTCGGAGCGACCGTTGGGCCGTCTGTTTCTAATGCTGCTGAACGGGACTCAGGGCCTATTTCCGCGGGAGCTTGGTGGACCGGGCGACTTTGGCCCGGAATATAACTACTAAGAGGTGTATACGTTTCCTCTTCAGTAACCTGATATTGTGGAGCAGTGATGAAAATATCACCGTTCTCGCTAATTCTAATATGAACGTTTCTTATGTCCTGATTGCGAGCGCTTGAAATATCGACGCCGTTCATAAAGATGCTACGATTTCCAGCAACAATCGCCTTAGGGTCTGTAGTCATTGTCGATAAAGGGTTTGCCCCATATGCGTTTGGTAAAAAACACACGACCGCAAGCCAGGCTGTCCAAGTTAATAATGACAGGGGTGCTTTAAATTG
>CAZUYQ010000183.1:1254-6837 GCA_964624705.1 uncultured Polynucleobacter sp. | reverse complement strand
ATAATGCTGAACCAACGCCTTGCCCTTGAGCACTTGGAGTGATAAATAACATCTCTATTTTTTTATCTGCAACACCACAAAAACCAATGATTTCACCTCGTGTATTTTTAAAACATTTAAGAGCTACCGCGGTATGGGTAGTATGGGCGCCATGGCACAAGGCTCAAGAGATCGCTATTTTCAGAGCAATGTTTCCGATCAAGGAAAATTTGTCCCAGAAGGAATTGAAGGTCGCGTCGCTTACAAGGGGCCACTAGCCTCACAAGTGTATCAATTGGTCGGTGGCATCCGCTCTGCGATGGGCTACACGGGCTCCAAAAACATCAACGACCTCCAAACTCATACTGAGTTCGTAAAAATTTCAAGTGCAGGCCTTCGTGAAAGCCATGTGCACGATGTTTACGTCACTCGTGAAGCTCCCAATTATAAGACTGAAATCTAAATAAAAGGAAAACCAGTTCATGTCACAAGCACCAGCTCGCCCTAGGTCCAAAGGAATTCTCGTTTTAGATTATGGCAGTCAGTACACGCTGCTGATTGCGAGGAGACTGCGAGAGATTGGTGTTTATAGCGAAGTGCTCGATGCTCGCGTAAGTGCACCACCAGAAGGATTTGAAGCCGCGGGAATCATTTTATCAGGTGGCCCTGACTCCGTGAGCGATGAGGGCAGCAGAAAGTTATCGGACTGGGTTCTCAAAAGCCAAAAGCCCATTCTTGGTATCTGTTACGGCATGCAGCTGTTGGTTGAGAATCTCGGCGGTAAAGTCCGCGCATCTACTAAACGTGAATATGGCCGGGCCACGATGCATGTGAAACCTGCTGTTGGGCCAGCCACTGCCCTCTTTGCAGCAGCCTCTAAAGATCAGACGGTGTGGATGAGTCACGGTGATGATATTGGCGCCCTCCCCCCTTGTTTTGCAACAGTTGGGACCACTGATGATGGTGTGGTCGCTGCGATCATTCACAAAGAGCGTCCGATTGCGGCATTACAGTACCATCCTGAAGTCGTTCATAGCGAGGGAGGTACTGAGCTACTGACCGCATTTGCTCGAGATGTTTGTAAACTACCACTCGATTGGGACGGCGCAGCGCGAGTCCATGCGCTGACTGAACACGTTCGTGAGGTTGTAGGTAACGGCCACGTATTACTTGCGTGCTCTGGAGGAGTCGATAGTACGGTGGCTGCAGCACTCGTTGCAAAAGCTATTGGGCCAGAGCGGGTGACGGCGGTGTTCTGCGATACGGGATTGCTTCGCAAAAACGAGGTGCCCTGGGTCGCGGAGAAACTAAAAATCTTAGGACTAAAACACATCGAGGTTTTAAATAGCCAGGATGTTTTCTTCAAAGCACTCGAAGGAATCAGTGACCCAGAAGAAAAAAGAAAGGCCATCGGCAGGCTTTTTATCGCCGAGTTTGAGACTTTCGCAAAAAAACATCTTGAGTTTACCCACCTTGGTCAAGGCACTCTATACCCTGATGTGATTGAGTCCGCGGGGCATGGAGCCGGAGCCAAAGTGATCAAAAGCCATCATAATGTGGGTGGGCTGCCCGACCGCTTGGCACTTAAATTGGTGGAACCGTTCCGCTGGTTGTTTAAAGATGAGGTGCGCACGATCGGTCTTGAGCTTGGTCTTCCTGAAGAATTGATTCATCGCCATCCGTTCCCAGGCCCCGGTCTTGCGGTTCGAATTATCGGCGATATCACTCGTGAACGGGTCGCGATCCTCCAAGAAGCCGACCATGTTTTTATTTCGACATTACGCGAACAAAACCTGTACCACATACCCTGGCAGGCGTTCGCGGTTTTACTCCCCGTTAAATCTGTAGGCGTGATGGGCGATAATCGGACCTATCAGCAAACCATTGCTCTACGGGCCGTGACCTCAATTGATGGCATGACCGCCGGTGTTGCCGAGCTGCCGTTGAGTTTTCTCACAAAGGTGGCAGATCAAATCATCAGAAAGGTTCACGGAATCAACCGAGTAGTTTATGATATAACTACCAAACCACCGGCGACGATTGAATGGGAGTGAATTAAAACATGAAATTTCTTCTTTTTGGCATTTTCCTTGGTTCGTCTTTTGTAACCATCGCTCATGCCGAAGATAAGGGTAAGAAAACGCCTCCGCCCTCATGGATTGCCAATGGTGAGGAGTCTTGGGAACGCGGCGAAAAACTTCGCGGCGAAAAGAGACTGACTGAAGCCAGCGATGCGTATCTCAACGGCTGCAAAAAATCTCATGGTGAATCGTGTTTTTCTTACGCCCGTGACAGCGAACGTCGCGGGCTTTTTCGTCGCGCAGCGCGATTTTATAGCTATGCCTGCGATATGAAAGTGACAAGGGGCTGTGCCAAGTCGGGAGCGCTCTGGGCAAAACGAGGGCAAACCGAGCTCGCGGCGCAAGCCTTTCAAAAAGGCTGCGAAGCCGGTGATGTCAAGGCTTGTGCGACATTAAAGAATCAAAAAACCATGATGGCACACTGATATTTATTCTACCGATATTTATTTTTATGAGGTTTCCGCAATGAAATATATTTTCCGATCCCTGCCGATGCTGAGTCTCACACTTATGATTTCTGCCTGTGGCGGTGACGGCGAAGATGCGAATAAAAACAAGAAACCGAATGGCGACGGCGGCAATGCCAATGCTGGCCAATCACTCGCTGGAACGATCGACGGTCGAGCCTGGCAATTTCAAAGTGGCTGGGCCGATACAAAACCTGGCAGTGATGAGTTATTGATTACTCTTACCGAAACAAAGAATGACCGAGCATGCGATCTGTCTTCTCGTAATAAAGAAAAAAACGAGCGCTATGCACTTATCTCAGTGCCACCTAAGGTCGGAAGTTTTGAACTCACAATGCCTAACCAAAAATCTGTAACTTTTGTCGTGCAAACTCCAGGATCAACGACAAAAAATCTAGTTGGCTCGGGTTCCGCTTCGATTGATGAAGTCACTCGATCGAGTATTCGCGGACGATTCTCAGGTATGTTTGGGGGAACTACGAATGTCAGCGGTTCATTTAACGTTAAACGCTGCAATCAAAATTTAAAACCAACGCCAGAAGATTTCGTGGCCGATGTCACGCCCGATCCTGATTTAAAGGGCCGCTGGGTGGGCGCAGACCCCTATCTTGGTAACGGAACTGCATGGGCTGTCGACTTTCAAGCCAACGGTATCATGTCAGCAAAATTAAATTATAATACGACTCAGGTGGTTCTTGATGCCGATCAAACCTGGTCTTCTGATAGTGGTATCAGCCCAAAACGCATGATAAGGACCGTCACTGGTCACCGTGTTGATGTAAATAATCTCGCGCCGAATGGTCGCAAAGACTACTGCATTTACTCGGTGATTAAATCTCCCGGTGCCCAACGCCTTAAAATGTCTTGTTCTCCGACGCAGTTTCCGACTGAATTCCCTGCGACGGATGGCGGCTTAACCCTGGATTTAACTAAGGGTTAAGACGCTTATATTTTCTCTAAAGATACTAAGCCCTTTGACCGATAAGAAACCCGCGTCCACAGTACGCAGGGAGATCCTGGATGAAGTCTTATAAATCTTTCGGATGGCTTGTTGTTGTGTTGGCTGTTGCTGGATGTAAGAAGCTTGCTTCACGCAGTGCAAATCTTGCAGATGATGGTCAAACCTCCGACGATCCTGATGCGATGGCAGCTGCCGCGGCGGAAAATTTTTCTTCCGGCAAATTTGCACCACCGAAATCAAACCCTCAGCTCACAACAGTTCCTTGGTCACAACTTAAATCCAAAACACAGCTTATGGCGGGAGAAGATTGGTCGTCGGACGATAATGTCGCGTTAGGGCTGGCGAAAGTCGTATCAGATCCAGGGAGCGTAGCGAGTCTCGGCAAAAATATGACACCGGTGCGGAATCAGGGTAAAGAAGGTAAATGCACAGCCTTCGGTTTGACAGCGGCGATGGAAATACTCATTAAAGGTAAAACTGGAACAAATATTTCGTTATCTCCTGAACATTTGTGGTCAAAATATGCGGTTACATATACCGACGATGCCCTCGAGGCTGCGAAGATAAATTTAATTGCGACCGAAAAAGACTGGCCCTACAATACTAAAGAGCCAGACGGAATTGATAAAAAAGGCAAATATTTGCTGAGCCAGATCCGTCGGATACCGCTATCGTCAATCCATTCAGCTCTTGCACAGGGTCATCCTGTACTCTTTAATTTTAACGTGGGATCCACGATTCATCGAATCGGCTCTGATGGTTGGATTGTCCCCGATCTAAATGATAAAGATAATCCCTATGGGATTTACGGAGACTATGGACATACAACCATAATTTGGTATTCAAAGAAATATGATCAACCGGTGCGCGGTTCTAAGGGATTTTGGGGCATTAAAAATTCGTGGGGTACAGGTTTTGGCCAGGCGGGACATATGTGGATGCCGTATGAGTATTGCGATCAAGTAAAAAAATCTGAAAGTGAATACGATCGTTGCGACGCATTTGAGATTATGGCGGTTACCCAAGGTGAGCCAGATGACGGCAAACGTAATCCCGCAAAAAAATTTGATATGACCGGTTCATCTCCATCTTCTACTAGGAATTCCGAAGATGTCTCCATGCCAGGTTCAGGGGTTCAAGACCTCAAGGGTATCTGCGAACAATTTGACAATGGTCCGCCAGGCGCATTTGTAAACGGGATGCCGTTCTGTCGAACACGAAAATCAGATGGAAAAGTCATTAAAGTAAATTCTGGAGCTTGTACCGTCGATTGGTGTCTAAAGAATAGGGAAACCTTATAATTCTGAGTTAGCAACTGAGATTTTTTGTATTTCCTGCCTCACCCATTCGTGAGCAGGATTGCGTTTACTGCGTTCTGCCCAGAGCATATAAAGGCTAAAATCTGGTATATCGATAGGCGGCGGCACAATATGAATCTCATGACGTTTCTGCCAAATAGCCGCTATTCCCGCAGGCACCGAAGAAATCAGATCCGTGCGTTCAATCATAATGGGGGCGGAGTTAAAATAAGGAACGGTCAGCGCAACGTTCCTTGATAAATTTTTCTTTGCTAAAACCTCATCCACAATCCCGAGGGCATGCCCCCATGGTGCAATAAGAAGTTGCGGGCATGCAGCAAATTCTTTTGCAGTTAAATTTTTTGAAGCAAGGGGATGATCTTTTCGCATCATAATCACAAATTGCTCGGTCGCAAGCTTGCGCTGATAGAACTGGGCTCGAACTTTATAGAACGAGCCTAATGCTAGATCGAGTTGTCCCTGCGCTAGATCATCATGGGGTTCGCGCTCTCGCATGGGAATCATGCGAAACTGAGCACTGGGTGCTTTGCGAATCAATTCAGGCAAGGCGCGGTACATAAGCGTCTCGATGAGATAGTCGGTGACGCCGAGGCGCATCGTTCCGTTCCAGGTGACAGGGTCAAACTCCTGCGATGAGGTGAACGAACTCTGAATCCTCTCTAGAGCCGGAATCACTTCCATTGCCCAAGTTGCGGCAAAATCGGTGGGGGTCATTCCCTCAGGTCCTTTTACAAAAATCTCGTCCCGTAGGGAGTCCCGAAGTCGCCGCAGTCCAT
>CAZUYQ010000183.1:514-1244 GCA_964624705.1 uncultured Polynucleobacter sp. | reverse complement strand
GTGATCCTGAGCCTAACAGCTGCTTTACTCATACTCTTAGTTTCAAGAATATGTCGGAATAGCTGCAGTAAATTTAGATCAAAATTTTCAAGCACTTGCGCACTATTTTTTGCCATGACGATCCATTTCTAATATGAATACTGACTATTCATACTATCATTTTTACGAATGATGTGAAAGCTGCGATAAACCTTTCAACGGCAAACGAGCCGCAAAATGGATTCAGAAGAACAAACCCCAGAGAGTCACCTTGAAAGGACTAACCCATGAACAACATCGCTCGCTCCCTCGTCACCTCAGCACTAGCAACTACCTATCTTTTCGGATGCTCCACCGCCAACGCGCGAAAAGCCTCCGACTTTCAGACACCCAGCAATCTAAAAACGTCTCTCGCTATCGAAACCTATGTCGGATCGGAAAAAGGATTTCTTGTAACCTCAAATTTGGTCATGGGTCCAAATGAGGCGGTATTGATAGACAGTCAATTTATCCGCAGCGACGCAGCCAAAGTTGTTGCGATGATCAAAAAAACTGGCCGCCGTCTAAAAACGGTCTTTATCACGCACGGCCACCCAGATCATTATTTTGGTATCGAAACACTGCGCACCGCGTTCCCGGACGCCCGCTATGTCGCGACATCAGAGACTGTCGCTGACATTCAGGCAACCGGCGCAGGCAAACTCGCCTACTGGAAAGGGATCTATGGCGACGAGTTACCTAAAGCGGTGCC
>CAZUYQ010000183.1:0-431 GCA_964624705.1 uncultured Polynucleobacter sp. | reverse complement strand
AGCAAATTGGCCCTGGTGAAAGCGAGCACGCGAGTGTCATTATCGTTCCCTCGCTTAAAGCAGCGATCACCGGCGATATGCTCTACGACCAAGTTCACCTCTGGCTCGCAGAGGCAGTCGGTCAAACTGAGTCATGGAAGAATAATCTTAGGACTCTAAAAGCAAACAATGATGTTCAAACTCTTTATGTCGGCCATAAGAAAGTAAATCGTACCAGTGGCAAGGCTTTGATTGATACCAATGTTCAATACATCGATCGCGCAGTGAGCCTTTTTGGTCAAGCCAAAACGCCTGAACAAGGGGCGGCCAGCTTAAAGGCTGCGTTCCCAGAGTATTCTTTACCAATTATTGCGGATGTCGCGGCAGGGTCGTTTGTCACCAAGAAATAGAACGAAATAGGAAATTGCGGGACACACAACGAAACCGAAATA
>CAZUYQ010000182.1:5841-6862 GCA_964624705.1 uncultured Polynucleobacter sp. | reverse complement strand
GTCCGAGGCCGAGTGCGACCAGAACTGCAACAGGGCAAAAAAAATGATCGCTTCGAAAGCTATAAAATTCGATACTCTGAACGTCAGCCTTAGGCGCAAAAATAAATACCTTTCAAGACCTCATCTGCTACAATAATCAAAATCAATGTTTAGCAAGGTGGTTCACTTTTGGGATCAAATAAAAAATCAGGCGGCGGAAACCGTGGACGCAGTCAGAGCGGCGGCGGCAAAACCCATAGCAGTAACGGTCCTGGCGGCAACAATAGCCCGAGCGGCGGGAAAAATTCTGGCGGCAGCGGCGCAAGAAGCTCTCGCCCGTCCTCCTCCATCCCCAAGGGCCACGGTCCAGGAAAAGGACATCACCGCACAGGACTTGGCGGACCACCGCAGCACCGGCCTCATTTTAAAGCAGGCGTCCATGATGCCCCCGTGGACCGCCAAGTAAAAATTGCTGTCCCCCAAGAAAATATCGACAAAAGTCATAAATCCATTAAGGAATGGCTAAACGCTGGGGCCGATCTTCGTGCAAAAACATCCGAAGGTCCTATCGTCAAACAAGATCCCAAGACACTTTCACTTGATCACTGGCAACAACAAGTTTTTGACCTACTGCGCTCCGGCGAGAGTGTGATCGTTGATGCGCCCACGACTGCGGGAAAAACACGCGCTGTCGAAGTATTTTTTGCGCAGAATATTGATGATCCGACCTTTCGAGCCGCCTACACAACACCCGTAAAATCTCTAACAAATGATAAAGTGAGAGAGCTACGCGCCATGTTTGGCGCTGAAAAAATTGGTATTTCGACCGGTGATATTAAAGAAAATCTCGATGCTCCGATCGTCGTTGCGACTCTAGAAAGTTATCGTAATAGTTTGTTAGGCACGGAACCAGATCTGGGCAGAACACTCGTTATCTTCGATGAATACCATTATTTACAAGACGAGGGCCGCGGTAGTGCCTGGGAAGAAGCACTGATTCTAACCCCGCCCTCCTGTCAAGTATTGCTATTGTCCGCATCAG
>CAZUYQ010000182.1:0-5831 GCA_964624705.1 uncultured Polynucleobacter sp. | reverse complement strand
CCGAATTTGCAGAATGGATCAGTTCGCTAAACAAACGCCGCTGTACGATGGTTCAAACATTAGTACGTCCCGTACCGCTGACCAATTTGGTTTACTGTGGTGGAGCGTGGCTTACCTCCGACAATATTCCGCCTGACGGATTGAAAGAACTCAACCCCGTTCTCCGTGAAAAACCCTTGCGCCATGAAGACTTGGTTCAGCGTTTGCCTGCTCTTATTGATTTGAATCTCACTCCCTGCATTATTTATTCAGGGAAAAGACTCGACTGCGAAAATTTAGCGATCATGATCGAAAAATCGCTAAAACCTTTACCTCAGGAGCATGCCGAACGCATCGGCGCTATTCTTCAAGCAGTCCACCAAGAAGTGGGCGCACTATCGTTTATAAAGCCCTCTTTAAGACGTATGATTCAAACCTACGGTGTCGGGTTTCACCATTCAGGTCTCGCGCCGGCTGCGCGGATTGCGATTGAACGACTGGTTAAAGAAGGACAACTAAGATTCTGCGTGGCCACCATGGGCTTATCGCTAGGAATTAACTTTTCGGTACGCTCTGCTTTGATTTCAGATTATCAGCGTCCTGGTGAACAGGGCATGACCAACTACGCTGAAGGCGAAGTCTTGCAGATGCTTGGCCGCGCAGGGCGTCGCGGTAAAGATGTCATCGGCTTCTCTCTCTGGCCCAATCCCGAATCGTTCACTAGGCTCGCACATGCTAAGCGCGAGCCCTGTAATTCCAGACTCAGAACCGATCCAACGACGATTTTAGGACTTCTTGGTCGCGGCATTTCACTTGGAACGCTTGAGGGCATCTACAATAAAAGTTTTCTTAAATTCCAACAGCGCAAAACCGACCTCAGACTTGTCCGCAAACCAGATGTCGAGAATAAACTAGGCGGCAAGACCATTCCCTGCGAAAGTCCAGCTGCAGATTACGCACGCTTTAAAAACGAAGAGCACGACACAATGTGTCCGACCTGTCCTTACCGGGAACCATGTCATTCCTATATTGCACATCGTCTTTCAGGTAGGCTTGCTTCGATGCACTTGCATCTCCATAAAGTGGGTTGCATCAATCGCGATGAAACGCTAACACCACTGGGTGCCGTAGCAAAGTATTTCCCACAAAGCGGCGGACTACTTTTATCGCGGATGATTGTCGACGGCCGTATTTCTGCAGACAAGTTGATCCACGCTGCTGAACTAGCCGCGGCACTTTGTTTGCCGCGTTTTAAAGAACCCGGTAGCGATCCCCTTTATAAGTTTCCTTTCGATAAGGCAAAACTCGAGGGTGAGCTTCAGGAGCTTTACCCGCTAAATATTTTCCCGGAAGTTTATGATCAGCCTTATGGTCGTCGCAGCTATCATCAGATCAAGGAATGGAATCCTGAAGCTGGCTGGATTGTGCGTCAATGGCTCACTGGTATGGATTGGCAAAGTCTTGTTAAAAATGGGGCCACCGAATATTTCGGTGTCGGTGACCTGATGGGATTGATGTACCGTGTTGCCACTTACTTGCAGAGCTTAGCGGGCATGAACCGACCAGAATTTTCAAGAGCGGCATCGGCACTTCGCAGAGAGTTACTCCGTTCGCCACTTGATCTAACCCTTTAATTTGTAGGTTCTGACATGATTTCGAAGTTTAACCGACGCACTCTTATCGCCGGCGGCTCTGTTGCTGCTGTCACAACCGCACTTGTCTCGCCAGGCGTTCGCAAATTATTTTCTCGCGGTCCAAAACGCATCAAAATCGGCGTGGTTCTCACTGAGTTTACCTACCGGTCTCACGCCCATGTTCTGCTAGAGAATTTCTTAAAACCATATATTTTCTGCGGTGAGATGATTCATCCGGAAGATGAGTTTCAAATTGTCTCGATGTATGTTGATCAATATCCTGAGGGTAAAGACATGGCCCGGGATGTTGCTAAGCAGTTTGGTATACGCCTAGCACCGACGATTCGAGAGGCCTTAACCTTAGGCGGCCCAACCCTCGCAGTGGATGCAGTGCTCTCCATTGGCGAACATGGCACCTATCCATATAATGAACTCGGGCAACATCTTTATCCTCGCAAGCAATTTTTTGATCAAATCGTAGCCGTTATGAAAGAATCAAATCGTTTCGTGCCAATCTTTAACGATAAGCATTTTTCGTATCGCTGGGATTGGGCGAAAGAAATGTATGACACCACCAAAGAGCTAAAAATCCCGTTTATGGCTGGTAGCTCAGTACCAATGGCCCAGCGTAAACCGATGATTGCAGTTCCTCCAGATGCCTCGTTTGATCAAGTGTTATTAGTCCACGGTGGTGGTCCAGAGTCCTATGATTTTCATGCTCTTGAAGTTCTTTTTTCGATGATTGAAACTCGTAAGGGTCACGACTCCGGCGTCAAGTCAGTTCAGTGTTTGCAGGGCGATGCTATTTGGCAAGCGGCAAAAGAAAAACGCTGGAATCCTGATCTTGTCGAAGTCGCGCTTACGCCAGAATTAGGTGATAAAGCCAAAGAATGGCGATCCCTCTTAAAAGATCCTTATCTGATTTTAGTGCGTATGAACGATGGGTTTATCGCGCCGTTATTTAATGTCCCTGGTAATCGCTGGGCCTTTGCTTACACGCTGGCAAATCAACAAATACCGACTGGGTGTAATTTTCACGTTGGTCCTTGGCTGAACCGCAATCTTTTTAAAGCTCTGGCACATGCTATCCAAAGCTTTTTTCGGACTGGCGAGAACCCCTATCCTCTTGATCGCACCCTGATGACTACGGGGATCACTGAGGCCGGAATGCAGTCGCGTTTCCGTCAAGGCGCCATCTATGAAACTCCGTATTTAAATTTTAGTTATCCGCCACAAGACTTCGCAGCCTTTCGTGAAAATGGCAAATCCTGGGAGATTCTCACCGACGCGATTCCTGAGCCAAAGGGCATCGATCCGATGGGCAACGGAGCATGAAGATCTAACCCCTCGAAACCTCTGGACTTCTTGTAAGATCCTGGGATTACAGCCTTAATGTCCGCCAATCTCTTTTTGAAAACTGGCCGGCCAGCCTATGGAATAGCCTTGACGGCTTGCGGTACTAGGTCTACAAAGCGAACAAAGCAATAAAACCTTTGCCGCTGCATTTATTATTGCAAACTCTCTCCTTGTATTTGTTTTACTGCAAGTTCAGTCATATTCATTGGTTATCACTTCAACGAAAAAATTCACCTTAGGCGGCAAAGACAGAGCCCCGGCAAACACCGGGGCTCTTTACCTTTTTTGACTATTTCTTCATTTTCACTAAAGTTTTTTTGGCGGTTTCCGAAGTCTCTTTATATAGCCCGGGCATGGAGCCTGAGCGGAGGTGGCAAGGATGCGCACATCAAGACTTTTCTTATTCTATGTATCAATATCTCCACTCTTGGGATTTGGTATTTCATCCAAATCATTTGCTGAAGATGATCAGCGGCTTTACCGCAGCGCCTATTTTCTAGGTCGTGGCGATACCGGTCTGGCCATCGCTGATGATGAGGATGCAATTATGTATAACCCTGCCGGCATCGCGCAGGGTAAAGGTATTTACAAAAGAACGATTCTTGCTTCGCCGATGGTTGAATTTAGTGATGACGCCCGCAATCTTGCCCAAGAATTAAGTAAAGAGGGAGCAGATACTGCAGCTGTTCTGCGAAAACGCGTCGGAAAGAATGAACACATTGGCGCCTATAACCTTACCGCGCTCGTGCTTCGTCGCGCCGCCATCGGCATTGTGAGTGGCGCTACGACCGATATTCTCATTTACAAATCGCCACAAAACGGCGGACTCGAATCGGTCGATGCAAATTTTAAACAAACCAACGGAGCAACATTTTCTCTCGGAGAAAGTTTTTGGGACGAGAGATTGCTTATTGGTGGAACTTTTAAGTATCTCCAAAGAGGTCAAGCAAAGTTCAGTGCGAACGTCACCGATGCAGACACTCTCAAGGACTTGAAGACGAGTGATCTCTATGGCGTTGGCACCGGGACCAGCACTGATTTAGGCATGATGCTAAAAGGTAAAAGTCGCCTCGAACCGGCGCTTGGAATTGTTGCTCATAACGTCGGTGGCACTAAGTTTTCTGCCGTCAGCAGCGCAGCTCCTAAGCCAGATGCACTTCGTCAAACGGTCGATATTGGTTTTGCCGTTCAACCAGGAACCAAAATAAGTCGCTTTCGTTTGCTCGGTGAATACTGGGATGCCACGAATGCCCTGAGCACCGATCCTTATAAAAAAATTCATCTCGGTGGCGAACTTACAATTCAAGATGTGGTTGGATTTACCGCTGGTATGGCGCAGGGCTGGACCTCCGGTGGTGTTTATATCGATCTTTATTTACTGCGCCTCGACGCCGGTATTTACATTCAGGAGATGGATGACCGCGTTGGCGTAAGACCTGATAAGCGAGTATTTGTCCGCCTCACGGCTGGATTTTAAGGAGTAAAAATATGAAAAACTTCATTTCATCGCTCGTTGTCATTGTGATCGCTTCCTGTGGAGCGAATCCCTATAAAACCTATGAAAAAAAAGACCCTGCTGAAGATGCGACTGTCGCGTTGGAGGACAACGATGCCGACAAGGCTATTTCAATTCTCACCGATGCGTTGGCAGACGATCCAGATAACAATACATTTAAATCGATCCTTGCCCTTGCCTATGCTCAGCGCGCTGGAATTGATCCACTTACTATTGCGCAGCGAATGGGTGGCAACACAAGTTCTGCTTCCACCTCAGGAAATGGTTTAACCTCCCTCTTCGGTATTATGCCTGCTGCCACTGACGCGGCCATTGCAGACGTCGATACGGCACTTGTCCTTTTAAACTCAATTCCTACTGATCAAAGAATTACTGCGGATAACCTTAAATTTGCGATGTTTCAAATTGCGGCTATGACATTAAGATCCAAACAATTAGACACGGATGGCGACGGCGTTCTGAGTACAGAGGAATTACTCCAAATGTCCACAGCATCTGCCGCTGCAATCCTCTCGCAGCTTGCTTCTGCGGCGGGAGCCTACTCGGGCTCAACCAGTAGCTCGACAACCGATAAGGCCGCTTCCGAACAGATTTCCAAAATTCAAACCGCCATTCAGGGTCAACCCGGCGCCACCGATCAAGAGAAATTGCAAAGTTACTTAGGAAAAACAACCTCTTAGAACTTCTCAAAGGCACCTTGCGGCATGAGCTGGATTAGGTTATATCCTAAATTGGCTCCCTTACATTTGTATTGAAATTTGACGCAGGACTATTTGTGCCAATCACGACCCGCCCCTCTTCGTCGCCCACACCGCGCATGTCTCTCAGGCATCTGATGATTGCCTTCACAGATATTGTTGGCGCTATCGTTTTAGTACTATGGGCGCTGATCTTGGGGCCGCTAGGCTTTTTAAGAGGGACTCTCTCACTCTCAAACGTTTTTTGGTATGTATGGGTATTGAGTCCTCAGGGACTTTTAAGTCGCCTCGTGAAGGCCGCTATTGATTGGCGCCTCGGAAATTTTGACGCTGCAGTATTCCAAATGGAATTTTTATGTTCACGCGTGGAGCATTATCTCGCGCGCAATCCACGGTATCGTCACGCCCATACTGTGCTTGAAGATTTTTACACGCTACTGGTTCGCGCCTACCTGCATGGTGGTCATATCGACGATGCAATGACCGTAGTCCTACGAGCAAAAAAACATTTGAATGCTGATCGTCTTCCTTCGCTTGCACGCCTAGATGCAAAGACCGCTCATCTCGTACGTGCAGGACTCGCGGCAGGAAAACTGCTGGACGGTGGTGGTCTTGCAACTCTCTTTGTAAAATCTAATGCAACCGAAC
>CAZUYQ010000181.1:6258-6939 GCA_964624705.1 uncultured Polynucleobacter sp. | reverse complement strand
TCGCACTGCCGCAGTCACATCCCGCAGTCGCCGAAGCAGATCGACTCGCGGCATCGATGTATCGCCTGCTCAATCCGAAGCAGTAGCAAGAAACTCTTGAGCCTCAGCTCCACCACTGAGGCTCAAGAGTCGATAGCTGCAAATCCAGATACATCTTTAGAATCATTAAGTATTTAAATGAGACAGTCCTGAAGTGACGGGTGGCTTTCTTGCGTTTGGAGCTGTAAAATATTTAAAATACAGAATTCAGACGAGGCAACATGAGAGTTTCACTTTCGGTTATATGCTTTCTTGCCTGCATTGCTTGCAAACCTACCCCTAAGGATAGCCCAGATTCAAGTGGCGGTCGAAAGCAATTGGCGGAACTTTTTGCTACGGGCCAAACCGAAATTCGTAACAAGGGCAACTTCTATTACGCCCTTTACAACAAGGATTATGAGTTAAGATTTGATATTTTGCCGCCGAGTTCGTCGGTCGACACCCCCAAGATTCCTTATGTCGGTAGCTGGTATCCGCAAGTCTATGGTGGAACCGGCGTGAAGTCATCCGGTACGCCGAGTGCACTCGAAAAATATGATCAGGCCTTCAACGGTGGCGCTAGTAAGGCTGCCGATTGGGAGCGAACAAACCATAGTGTTACAAGCGGTGACCCAAATTCGGGTTGGAAAGGCCACTGTAACG
>CAZUYQ010000181.1:5088-6248 GCA_964624705.1 uncultured Polynucleobacter sp. | reverse complement strand
GACATGCAGAACCACAGAAAAGTGTGACCAGAGGCACAACCGTTTTTACACCGAAAGATATTAAAGCGCTGCTTGCTGAAACTTATATGAGTGCGAAATTTTATTTTCTAGGTGGAAACCGCTGTGAACTAAGTGATAAGTCGACGTTGCCTGGACCGACAAATCGCGATGATATTCTTATGATGGGTGAATGCGATGATGTGAACCCTGGAACGTTTCATATTGCATTGACCAACTGGGTGGGCATCCAAAAGCATACGATTATTTTTGATATCTCGACCAAGGAACAAGTGTGGAACTATCCTCATTATAGATACGATTCCACGAGTCGTGTAGTGGACGCCGCTGAGGCCATGCGTCTCATAACAGGGGCGAGTAGGACCCCTTATACCTTTAATGCTCAAGCAGTTGGTTTTCGCAGCATCGTAACAACCGTTTATTATTCGGAAGCTTTAGGTCAAGAAGTTATAACGAGCGAGATCGCGGCAGGATCGCGATTTAAAACGAATTCTTATAATTATGTTTTAGAGCTTGATGCAGCCGGTAAAATCATTGGGGGTGAATGGGTCGGTAATAGCCAAACTTCACATCCTGACTTTATCTGGGTGGCAATGGAGCCGAATGTAAGCGATGGCACTGATAAGTCTTCAAACCCAAATATTGATGCACAGGAAGTTATTAAACTATGGGCGGAATCGATCAATGCAGATCCTACTAAACCCCCACTGGATGTGATGCAACCAATGCTGTGGTCCGATTGGGGTAAATTTCCTAAGTTTGATTTAGCAATCAACGGTCAAACCTCAGGAACCGTCTTTCTAGGAACAACTCCTAAAGTCCGCCTCACCAGACGTGAAGGGCTTGCAGGTGATATCTCGGTCGAAATAAAGATCGACGGTAAAGTTTCTGGTTCAGCGTCTGCGAGTGGAAGTGATCCTGTAGTTTTAGAACTAAGTAACGCCGTCACACCCGGACTTCATCATATGGAAGTATCTTGGAAGAAGTCTGGTGTTGATGCGGATTATCAGCGTGTCAGGATTCATGTTCTTTAGGATGGCACAGTTTTGCTACTCATAGTAGGAACCGTGCCATAAAAAAATCTTCTCGTTGACTATTTAGGACTGGTGCATTCGAGAACAGTCCAGCGGTCTTCTTCAGGA
>CAZUYQ010000181.1:0-5078 GCA_964624705.1 uncultured Polynucleobacter sp. | reverse complement strand
GAGTAGTCTTGTCCATATCATGTGACATAGATACCGAGACTATCTTATTGTGACTCTCGTTTGTGACCACCTTTGCCCAAGTGTAACTCGAAAACATAAATTTGCTTTCCTGATAGAACAGCGTTGCGTTCTCGGCCTTGTCGTATGAAACATTGGTTGTGAGCCTGCCGCTAGAAGTGATGGAACTCCAGTTAGTTCTAGGCTCAAATATATTGCCTACAGCAAGTTTTGGATCTAGTTCGATGTATTGATGAATAACCCCGCGGTCTTCGTTCATGGAGGGATCTGTGTAGGAAAGCTTGAGATATAGAAGTTCCTCGCCAGCGCAAGGTTGCCCGGTGCACTTCGATGTATAGATTTCAAAGGTGCAAGATTTACGTGATCCTGACTCGATGATGTAACGACGTGAGGCAGGATGACCACCAAGATGTAACCATGTAATACCGTTGAATTCTGAGAATCCAAGCTTATAAGGTATTGGAAATGGATTGCTCGTTGGCGAGGCCATTCCTAGGCCACAAAATCCAAAAAATAGTGCCGCAGACAACGTTAAACGTAAAAATAAATGCATGTTAATCCTCCAATAGGTTGAACTTGGAGGTAAGCTATGGCAGATTTGACGAAACTACTCAATGCCTAAATCATCGTCTTCTAGACCTCTTTGGCAGGTACCGGAAAACGAATGATTTGTAGCGCGAGTTGTTGGTGAACTAGCAAGTAGTGCTCGCATCGCAGGCACGTTTTTTTGGATCATCTCGTCGACATCACCGTGGCTTGGAGTATGCGAAGTTCCTAGTTCAAATAAGAAGGTCCATGTTCCAAATTTCCAAAATCCGAAGCTTTCAAAATCCCCTCGGGTTGTATACAGAAGGTCAGGGGTTTTTCCAGCTTTGTACCCATTGATATTCGCCGCCACGCTCGCAAGTGACGATAATTCAGAGTCATGAGCTGATGGCTCATTATAATTGAATGACCATGGGTAGGCGATAACACTGGAATACGTGTGCAGAGTCAGCGCCATTACAAATTGCTTGGTTTCCATGAAATCTGAGACGGCTTTTATGGAGCTCAGCTTAAATGGACGTCCGGACGCAGATCCACATGGTCCAGGATAGTCGCGATTCGGATCGAGTCCATTTTCCCGTCTCTCATTGAGGTTGTAGCCACTAACATTTACAACTGGGATCACATACACCGCCGCATTCGGCAGAGGATTTGCAGCTAAATCTTTCATCAGAGCTTTTGTAACTTCTGTCGCGCCGTATTCGTTGCCATGATGAGTACCTAAAATCAGCTGATTGATGGGGCCGGTCCCAATCTTGAGACCGATCAGCGGCTTGCTAGATGTCTTGAGTTCAAATAGCTCGGTTGTGGAAGGATTGGTTGCATGGAGTTCTTGGGTAAATTTGATGACTCCGTCGTAGCGGGTGGCGCCTTGTGCGAAGGTTGAGAAAGCCAAAGCTAAAGCGTAAAACAAGGTTCGCATAAGTACTCCTGATTTTTGGAAATTTGAAGAATTTTAGCAACAGACGATTATAGAGTCAACCAAAGGCCTCAAATTCAGATGTCTCTACAGAATCGCAGCAATATTGTCCGTCAATGGTTTTACGAGCGTCTCTGAATGGGCAATTCAATTAAAACAAAGAAGAAAAATGCGAAGACAGTAATTGTGTTTCGAACAAGTCGTTGATTTTCTCAACCTGTTGTAAATTGAAATTAAAATGCTATGATTGACAAGACTTAGCATTTTTCATTCTCACTCCTAGGCTATTATGGCGCTCACCAATAAAGAGTATGCACTTCTTGCTGCAGCCGGCATCCCGATTACCTCGGGTGAAGCAACGATATCATTTACTGGTTTTGATAACGTGGTTCCAGTTTTAATCAATGCGCTAAGTGACAATCCTGAACCGAAAGTTCGCGATGCTATTCGAGGTTGGCTTATAGCGGTTCGCGATCATTATCCACCAGTTTTCCAAAAGTATTTTCAAGATGCGTTATTTCTTTCGTTGTTAAATGGTCCCGTTGAAGGACGAGATATTAAGCTGCGACGAATTGCGCTCAGCCACCTCGGGAAAATCGCCTAATGAGTATCACATCATCAATAATGAAAAAATTTATTGAGGCTGCTGGTGAGCGACTTAGCGGATCATGGGTCGTGATTGGCGGGTCGGTGCTCCATTTGTTGAATGTGGAATCTCGCCAAACTGAAGATATTGATCTTGCGGGTCCTCTCGATGCTACGCAGGCAGATATATTAGCTATGATGGAAATTGCGGAAGGTTTTGGTTTACCGATTGAAGCGATAAACCAAGCTGGAGCGTTTTTCTTACATCGCATTGCAAACTGGCAGAATAAAATTCTAAAGGTTCACCAGGGATCTAAAGGGACTATTTTTCGCCCTAATCTGGAGCTTTTTTTTGAGCTAAAATTAGGGCGTTTGTCTGATGCCGATGTTGTCGACTGTCTCAACTATTTACAATATGCGGTTGAACATAAAGAGCTCTTTAACGCAAAAAATCTCCGCGTACTCTGTGAGAAGTATCTGGGAGATCCTTTGAAAGCAGCTCGTGTCCGTAAGTTAATAACTGCGATTTGGTCCTCTTAAAACATAAACCGAACACCCACAGCCGCATCCATATAGGTATCGGTGTAGGGCGTCAGTAACATCGCTGGACCAACTTGCAAATAGATTTGCATTGGCACTTTAGGGATCTTAAAATTTACGCCCAAGGGAATGTGGACTCCGATAGCCGTGTAACTTTTATCATGGCGCCAAGTGGTACCAGTTGCCATCATTGGACCAATGCCGACATACGGTGTGAGAGCCGGCGCGCTTTTGACTGCGCCAGGATACTGGAAGCAGTAATCGCCTGCGATATAGAAACCATTATACCAAAACGTTCCAAACACACCCTGGACAAAGTTATCGCGGTCTAAATCTTGATAAAACGACAGCCCGCCCATGATACCAACCTGAATGCCGACACCCGTCATCTGTTCATGATGACTCGGCGCCTCATATTTTGAGAGGGGAGCAGAGAGTCCTAGCTTTGAGACAAAGAGCACAGCGAAGATACTTAGCTTGAAGTTCTGAAAGTTCATGGAAGTTTAAAATCCTTTAGTTGTTGTTCGTTGACTACGACTTTGGTCTTTGCACGCAAAGAATGTACCAGATCTTCTTGCATCGCTTGGCGTGCACGCTTTTTGACTTCATCCTTGACGCTTGCATAGTCGACTTTATCTTCGCCTTTAACATCGACGACCTTAATAATATGCCAGCCGAAGTTAGTGTGAACAGGAACTGGGTGAATGCTACCTTTGGCTGTGGCAAATGCCGCTTTATCAAATTCTGGAACCATCCGACCGTGACCGAAGAAACCGAGATCGACCGATTTGTCTTTTGAATTTTTCTTGCCGATCGCTTCAAAATCAGCACCTGGTTTTTTTACTTCAGCGAGAAGTTTTTTTGCTGTCTCTTCAGAGTCGACCAAGATATGACTCGCACGGATTTCTTTTTTGCTGAATTCGCCTTTATGCTCGTCGAAGTATTTTTTGACCGCCGCGTCGGTCAAGTCTGTGTCGAGTTTATGGTCCATATATTCGCCAGCAAGCAATTGCTGGGTCATATCTGCAAGGCGTGCTTGGAATTTGGGATCTTTATCAAACCCAGCTTTCAGAGCCTCTTGAGACACTAATTTGCTATTCACGATATGATCTAAGAATCTTTTCTTCAGCTCGGGGTTTGCTGAAACCATTTCACCTTGTTGACCTAGCGCCTTTAAGGCGCTGCCGTAGGCTTCGGTGGTGATCGTCGCATCACCCACTTTAGCAAGTTCAGCTGCGTAAGATGTCGACGTTATAAGAATGGCGAAGAGTGCGAATTTCATGGAATCTCCTTTGGTTGTTAACGCTGTTCGGCGTTGAATGTTTTGGTTAGATACTGGGTCAAATTTTTGAATTCACTTTCGACTTCAGGGTCTGTCAAAGTACGCTCGCTGGATTGGAAGCTGAAACTCCAGGCGACACTCTTTTTGTCTTCAGGAATATTGGCGCCCAGATATACGTCGAAGATATGCCATTTTTTAAGGTGTTTGATCTGCGAGAATTTACCAATCGCTGCCGACATTTCATCGTGGCTAAGATCTCTCGCCACTAAAAGGGCAAGATCACGCGAAGACGGCGGGAATTTAGAGCTTTCGGTTTCCACTTTTGAACGCTTGGTACTGCAATCTAAAACTGCTTCCAGATCCAATTCGAATAAAATCGGAGCATCACTTAACTCAAGTTCGTAAGCCAGTGTCGTCTCGGGGTGCACTTCGCCCAGCCAACCTAAAATCTGACCTTTAGAGAAAATATATGCCGAAGCTCCGGGATGCAGGAACGGAACATCATGACGTTCGATGGTATGAAATTGCATTTCAGTAATTCCAAACGATCTTAACCAGGCCATCACTATTTTTTTGCCGTCAAAGAAGTTGGCTTTGACTTCTTCAGCTTGCCAGCTTTTCACGGACAATGGTTGATCGATGATGCCAGAGATCCAATGTCTTTCGGTAGGGCGGTGATGTTCGTTCTTGGCTCTAGGGCTTAAATGTCGGCCTTTACGATCGATGCCCTTCCACAAAGAATAGGACTTCTTGTCGACTGGATGTTTCGCAAAATCATAGTAGCCGCGACCCAACTCAAACAACCGACTGCCTTTGACGCCGTGACGTCGATTGCTTGAAACGGCTTTTAATAAGCCGTTGACGAGAGTCGTCTGCATCCAGCGGGCATCATCTGAAATTGGATTTGCAAGTGGCAGAGTTGGCTTGAATGGATGTGAATCCGGCAATCGTAATTTTGCAGCATCTTGATCGCTCCAAAACGGAAAGCTAATGGTCTCACGTAGACCCTGGCCTGCCATGCTGGTTCTGGCTTGCTCGATAAAATCGATCAATGGATCTTCAGGTGTTGGCTGCAAGGACATCACCGGTAGCTGGAATGGTACCTTGTCGTAGCCTTGCATTCGCCCGACTTCTTCAATCAGGTCGCATTCGCGTTCGATATCGACACGCCAAGACGGGATTTCAAAA
>CAZUYQ010000180.1:0-7121 GCA_964624705.1 uncultured Polynucleobacter sp. | reverse complement strand
GGGCAGTTTAGACTATGGATACCGCGTGCCTATGACTTGAGCGAAGTAGGATCTCCGTAGGTCGCGGGCTTTAAGGCTCTATTTTACTTAATGCCTTGGTGACTGCTTGCGGATTGATGTATGCTATAACTCACAACAGTCTTCGCCCTTCTGCTACAGAACTTCGCTTTGGCATCGGTGTAGCACCGTTTCACTATCAAGACGGAGCCGCCAAATTCTTTGAGGATATCAATTGCAAGGTAAGGTGTTTGCGAATGTCGAGTTGGCAGACTATTTTCTTTTTTAGCTTCCTGGCTTTGAACCTTATATCGATGGCAGGTTTGCTGAGCTTTATTCTGCCGAACACTTTCAGCGTTATATGAATATCCTTGCTCATCCGCATCTTCTCGTTAAGCTGAGATACTCTACCCAGGTTTGAGGTCATTGAGCATCGTTATCCCAAAATACTCATGTGCAAAAATGTAAAGAAGGAGTGACGTGTTCAGCACTATTTGACTTAACACTTTTCAAATCGTTTCTAAAATTGCTAATCAGTTTTTCTAATAGAAGCAAGCGAAAGGAGCATCCTGCCACTTTACTCCAAAATCAGTTTGCTGCTGATTCATGTGTAGATCAACAACTGGCCACTCAGAACCATAAGTTCCTTTTTCGTAATACGATAAATTTTTTTCCCTTTGCTGCTGCGATATGTATTGAAGTTTCATTGTGCCGCCGTTGAATGAAAGCTGAATGCCCACATGGGAATCATCTTGATTTTCAAGGAAAGAGAGCTTGGCGGGAATAGAAGTAAGAATTACCCTCGGAGTAGAAGTCGGACGTGAGCCTACATCATCATCGAATACTTTGTGCACTGATAAGTCCACATGTACTTGAGAAGGTAAACCAATCGTTCGGAGAGTATTTCTATTGACGAGTAAAACAGAGCCACTTTTATCCAAACGAGATTTGATTTCGGCCAAATTGAGCTCGGGTATTTTCAATAAAAAACCGAGGTCTAATGTACTAGACTCTCCTCTACATTGAAACCTATTTACACCAGAAGTAGCTACATTAGCACCGCTTGAACTTGTTTTGCATCCATTTAATCCAGCCAAAAATATCAACAATGCTAATGAAATTTTACCCATGAAACACTCCTAGCAAAATTTAAGAATAGGAAAATAGTACCACACGTTCTAAAAAGAACTAGTCGTTATCTCCGAACTTCGACGGAAGTCTCCGAACATCTAAATCCTTTACAAGTTCCCACATTTTACCGCTATCGCCAGAGCAAGTCATCGGGACTTCCTTCATAGTTCTTTCAGCATCACTCCAATATGCAAAGGTAAAGCTCGTAGTTGCTTTGCCGACAGCAACTCTTCCGCCTCCTTCTCCATCATGCTGCGTTGGCGCTACGGTTAAAACTGCAAATTCTCTGAGAATTTGGCCACCAAATTTATGAAGGTAGTCAAGTGGAGGTGAGATAGAGTATTCGCGAATGTGAATTCGTTTACCTTCGTATGCTGGACCCGTCTCTGACCAATGAGGCGCGACTAATTCAACCTCAAAGAGAATTAACTTCGTATTAATGATTTGATTATTTCGCTTCACAACCCATGTCCCAGCCAAATACGAGTTTGGCTGGACGTGTTTCTGGGTTGAAATCGTGATATCTACATCATATTTGCCCCCGCCATTACTGCTTGTACCCGAACATTTTGCAAATGGTGCACTGGGTCCAATTGATGTGACTGCGGTAAGTTCTGCGCCATCCTTTGCGGTATTTGTACTTTTGCAATTTGCCGTCAATAGTACAGCCATTAAAAGGTATGAACCCACTGGAAGAGATAGAACTCGGATGACGGTCATCTTGTAACCCTTACTTCATGATTTAAGAAGTCACATTAGTTTAACAGAAATGTTATCACAGAGGGCCAAACATAACAAATATGCACTACGATTTAGCGGTTGCAGCGATAGTCCGTCTTGAAAAGATTTTGGACGTCAGCTCGTAAATACTTGCCACCTTGTTCCACAGAATAAATATCCTTTGCATCACCGAACATTTGGATCGTGAGTGTCGTGGTACTAAGTGTATACTTACGATTTTGACTTCCAAAGTCGGAGCGCCCCTCTACTGTCTTAAAATCAATAAAGCTCAAGGTCTCAAAGCCTGTTTCAGTCGGCGTACAACTGAATCCAACGAGTGAAAACATTGGACTTGCCTTCAGCTGATTGCTTTGACTAGAATCTCCACAAGAAGTAAAAAGACTCATCCCAACTAACAATGACGCAATTAAATTTTTCATAAAACCTCCGAAAAGTTATTAACCACCGTTTGAAGACATTCCACCCGGCTGAGTTTCTGCACACGCAAAATGAGATTCAATAAATGGTAAATCTCCATATTTTGCCTTCTCATAAAGAACTCCGATAAATCGATCATTGACTCGAGTGATTTCAAGAGAGAGGAAATCGACATCATTTGGCGTTTTTACGCGAAAAATATAGGAAGTATCTTTCATTGAACCTTTGATGCTTTTGTCGTATCCAGTGAGAGTCATCTCAACATACTTACCAGCAGCAAAAACTTGCAAGACGCGATTTGAAGATCTGTCTAAATCCCAGCACGTCAGAAGTGGTCTAGAAGACGGCATCGCTTTGCCCACTGTCGATACCAAAATTAAATTGAAAATCAGCAAGAAATAAAAACTGGGAAACCTCATAGATCATGCTACTCAAGGCTTCTGATTGATGAAGGTTATAAAACCTCACTTGTCTTTTGTAAATAAAAAGTTTATTTACAAAAGACAAGTGTGTAAACTATTGATTACCAGAGAGTCGATTGTGACGAATATTTTTGACTTCGAAGATTACAAAGAGTTTCTTAAGAATTACTGCAGATTAAGGGATATTACTTTTGCAAGTATCGCAGGCGCAGCCGGTGTTCACCGGCAATACTTCACGAAGGTCCTACACGACAAAGCTCATCTCAATGACGAGCAAGCCGTGAATGTCGCTGTGCACTTAGACCTCAATGAGGCAGAAATGTCCTATTTTTTGCTGCTAGTACAAGAGGCGAAAACAACGGGTAAAATTGCAAAATCTTATTTCTGCGGTGCCAGGCAAAAACTGAAAAAACATGGAACACAATCAAAACTCAAACTAGCTGCAAGTACGAAGAGAACAAACGTACAAACTCAAATTGATCTAAGTGAATACTATTTGGATATCAATTTACAACTTTGCCACTTGCATTTGTTTATTGGTGAATACCAGAAAGATGTGGATCTTTTGACGACGAAACTACAAGTAACTCGCGATCGATTAAATACATACTTGCAAAAGTTACTGGACTTAGGGCTGGCGACGAAAGTTGGTAATCGATGGAATGCGAAAGAACCGTTGCTGCATCTGGAGAAAGGCTCAATCGTATCCGAGCAAAATCATCGTAACTGGCGTCTTCAAGCGGCTCAAGTGTCTTCTGCAAAACAGAGTAAAGAACTTTTTTTTACTGGAACTGTCGTTTCGGAAGTTAAAGTTAAAGAAGCGTTAAAAGCCGAGATCCGTAACCTTTTAACTCAGTTTCAAGAAAAATTGCAGGGCACCAAGGATGAACATGTGTTTCAGATTAACATTGACATTTTTGGCGTATGAGAATGCCTATGGGCGCGCCACCCAAAAGACGTTGCGTCGCCGTCTTAGCAACAGATCGACGCTATCCGCAGTCTAAGCTTGCGCACGGATAATGTGCTGAATCATCCGCGCCTCGGTATCACCGCAAACTCTGACCCTACCAGTCCGACCGCGCATTTTAGACTGCAGATCTCTCATTCCACCTACAAACAAAGTTGCTATACTTCATATGTGATTTTGTGCGGATTCAACCAATGTAAGAGTGCGGCGGCTTTCAAACATGTCCAGCTTCTCGATATTCGTCATTTTTCTTCGTTTAGGACTGACCTCCTTTGGTGGACCTATTGCCCATTTAGCGTACTTTAAATAGAAGTAGGAGTTCGTTCTTTTCATGTGAAAGTCATCGACTGTGAAATGCGGATTAACTCATCGGCCGCACAATCGCTTTCAAAGGTAATCATGCAGCTGACCGATCTGGTGCGTCCGGAGAGACTTGAACCCTTACATCTCTTGGCATACGCCCATCGAGATTGTGCGTTTAACAATGACATGTTAAAATAATTACTATGAATATAAAAGAGCAATTGGAACGAATAGCTATACTACTCAGCAAGGAACAAATTCCTTTTGCGTTGATAGGCGGTCTCGCCGTCGGCGCATTGGGTTATCAACGTTTTACAAACGATATCGATCTATTGGTTAATGGGAATTCAAGATCTGATGTTAAACGTCTCTTTATTGCGCATGGCTATTCTATTTTTTCTGAGACGCAAGAATTTCTGCAACTTCATTGTGAGGCATCGCCAGTTGATATTATGTTCGCCAATCGAACGATCAGTCAAAACATGCTTAAATCAGCAAGGCCAGTTGCAGGAAGCGAATTGATTAAATGCCTAAGCGCTGAAGCAATTATCGGACTAAAAATTCAGTCCTACGCCACAAATCCAAAGCGCAGTTTTAAAGAAAAGGCAGATATCCAGGCTCTGATTGAACGCCTCAGTATTAATTGGGATGAAGTGAAGTCTTATGCGGAAGTATTCGATAAATGGCAGGATATTGTGGAAATCAGAAAACTTGTGGGAAAATAAATATGAGCTTTGCGGAATATCTTGATTGGCTCGTAGAAAATGAGGACTTGTTCTCAGACGAAATTGAGGAAAATGAAGAAAGACATCAAGAAAATATCGTGCAATTCAAATTTTGATAAGAGTGCGACCGGAGAGGTGCATGTCCGACAAGCACGGAATAAATCCGGAATAGACAGAAGGTCAATAAACGGAACTAGACAACTATCCCTATTTTCCTGTCAAAAAATAGCGCAGCAGGCAATGCCCACTGCGCCCTGGCTTTTTGCACGCACTATTTCTTAGCGCGGACGGTGACCGGGTCTCCCCAGATCGTTCCTGTAACTTCGCCGTAGTGAATATCAATTAAGTCTGAGGCAGTATCAATTTCGAATCGTCCCGTTACGTCACTGGTGCGATCGACAACTTTGACGACATTGAGATCGTCGACCTCTTCCATTACTTCCATCAGTTAAACGCAGGCTCCATCGATCGAAACCAAGGTATCTTGAAGTAGCCGGGACTGATGGTCATTTTCAGATTCGCTCCATCTCGCAGCTGCCGATACAACCCGGACTGAACGCTGATATCGTCTGGAACGCTGACATGATCCTGTACTGCCGGAGCTAGAGTTAGGTGATAGGTGGTGTACTTGCGGCCTCTCCTTCCGCGGTGAAGCACTTCGCGTTTGCCGATCACTTTTGTAATAATAATTTCTGGCGGCATGGTGTCGAGCTCCCGGTTTAGGTCAGAAACAAGCTGAATGCCTGCCATGGGAAGCGTTAAAGCCAATATAAGAAAACTTTGGACGAAAAGTCGATGTGATTTAGAAGAACCTCGCAAAATCAAAATGACAAGGCCCATCAAAGTCGCGAGTAGAACCCCTGTAGCTAAAAGCCCCAATTGAATCAATTTCCCGGCCTCTAAATGAATGTCTTCGTGTACAGCAGAGAGTTCTACGAATGCCGCCGCAGCATACCCGATGATTGCCCAGAGAATTGCATCGACGTCTTCACTCTTCTGACAAAATTTCCTCAATAAAAAACTGCGTTTTAGAAGGAATTTTATTTTTTGGATAATAGTATTGAATCAAATCCAGGACATCTTCGGCTTTCGTCAATTTTAAATATTTCAGCAAAAAAATTACGTCGTCGCGATCAGACGTATCCCATCTCGCGCTGATGCATTTCATGGCAAGCATATAACGTGCTTCTGGAGCCCAGATTGCGAGATTTGATAAAATAGCTACATCGGTTTTTTCAAAATTCGCCGTCAAATAACCCTTGGCAGCGTCGTTCAACCAATCGTCGGGAAGATCGTGACGGCGAGCAATTTTTTTTGCAGCAGCCCGAATCACTTGACTTGGTTCGAAGATCGCATCAACATCGCGTGTTGCCTGCCGAGCATTGAAGACTAAGCACATCACAGCGCCGCCGACGATTCCGACTTCACCTTTTTGTCCGGCTGATCGTAACTCCTCGTTTAGCTCCTCAAAGTATTTCATAATTGATTCTTTGGTTAACATTCAGTCACGCTCGTTTCAAAAAATTATCCAAAACAAAAATATTGTTGCGACGAAAAGCTAGAGGAGACTCAATAAGTGCAGACGCCTTGAGCGACTGCATCTCAGCAACAAACCATGGTGTTGGCAAAAACATTTCTTGTTTGATCCAATCTGGATGCTCAAGTCCAACTTCATCACAGAGTGATATAACGATCGACGCTAAAAGCGCTCGAAGCTTCATATCAAGACCGACCACCGGTGGTAGGAGAATGAGGCGCACATCTGGACAGCGACGGAATTCATCGACGAAATTCATGAAATGAATTTTCCACGAGCCAAAGCCGTCGTTCTGCACACGAATTGATACGGCTACAGTTGAAAGCTCACCCTGAGCAATTGTAGCGGGGATAACTTCTAAGAGCAGCTTGTGACCCAATATCTGCGCAAGCCGAGAAAGATGAATTGACTTTGCATCTCGAGGATTCTGCTCGCACTGCCGAAGAGTTTCGCGTGCAATTCCGAGCTTTGCCGACAGTGCGCGTTCGCTCCAGTTCGTGTCCTTTCGAAGGTGAGATAAAAACGTCATAAACACCCCTATTTTTGTTACATTTTCAATTATCGGTCAATTTGGTATAAAAATAAAGACCAAAATGGTCTATATATTTAGGCCAATGTATCTAATTGAAATAACAGATATTTTTGCATTAGTTCATTTTGCGGGCGGCAATTCTATTTAAAATTACGATTGATAGTCAACGTTCCGCCAAAGGTCAGCTCACCCTCACTAGACCGCAAAAATTTACTTTGATGCGCGAAGTAAGCGACAGCCTAGCTGATCAATGTGGCCTGCATGAGGCTATGTGTCCAGTGACAACACACATATTTAAAGCTTGGCCGCGGCGACCCCGAGGTCTTGGTAGCAATGGGGCTTGTGGCAA
>CAZUYQ010000179.1:2783-7504 GCA_964624705.1 uncultured Polynucleobacter sp. | reverse complement strand
AACTCGGAATGCAATTTTTCCAGAGGCCTTGCCAACAAGATCAAAACGTTTGTTATCCCAATTTCCTTTTGTATCGAGTTGAATATTTACAGTTTCACCACCAGACGAAACTTTGTAAGACTTTAGGACTTTCCCGGCGATCATGACGTCGAGCGTATCAACCCCAACAACCTTTTCAGACCACTGGGCAGCTTCGCCATTTTTCATCCGTACGGAGGAAGCTAACTTTATGCTACCTTTGTATTTAGGAATAAGTTTAGTAATTTCGCGTGCAACAGCTTGTAGAAATGCCTTCGAAGCCCCTGCGCCCACATCTTCTCGCGTGTAATTGATTACAATATCGGGAATGACGCCACGATCTTCGATAAGTTTGCCTGCATTTTTGCCAACCCGAACAGTTTGGCGCCATGAAACGCGAAATGCCTGGCCATCTGGAAGTGCTTTAAATGGATTAGCCTGACCAAGTGCACCGAAAACTGCTCGGAAATATCGATATTCCATAACATTGGCGCCGCCTGCACCAGTTGATGGGTGGCTGCCAATGATAGTTGCTGCGTTGTGGTCTTGCATGCCGGCTGCAAAGAGATCACAAGCGGAATAACAAGCAGCATCAGTTAATACAACAACTGGTTTGAACCAAACTTGACCATAACGATTCGCTTCCGTTTTAGTCGTTAAAACTCTTGGTTTTGTATAAGTAGCATGACTACCGATAGCGTCTTTGACGTCTTGCGTCCAGCCGTTCTGTGCGCCGCCATTTGACGTAAGAAACATGTTCAGATTGAGTTCATTAGGAAGCAAACGAACCGGCATGGGTTCAACAACAGATGGCGTAAAGATTTGAACAAGTTCCTCGGCCAATTTAACTGCGCCGCCGCCGTTGCCACGGACGTCGATAATGAGGGCTGCACTGGTCTCGCTTCGTTCTTGGAGAAGTTCTTTAACGCGGTGAACTAAACTTTCTACCGAAGACTTTTCTGGCATGAACGAGGCAAGTTTCATGTAAGTAAGGCTTTGAGTTGGTGAAATCTTGATGTCTTGGATTGCACCAATTTCGTTAAAAATATCGTTATCGAATGGCGCGATTTCTTCAGGCGCCATGAGCTCCTTCCAAACTTTAAGTTTTGGATGTTCGAAGTTGCTCACTTTAATCCGAGGAGGTAGCGTTTGCTCGGATTCGTTTTTTGCTGCCTGTGCGCATGCCGGAAGATTTACGACTGCATACAGATCAGTTTTGATATCATATGTTTTCCCAGCGCTAGATTTAAACGTGTAGGTAATGGTGTCATTAGCTGGGACGGGAAGTTCACTTAGGCTGCGAAGGGAGTGATTCAACAAGCCGTAGACAACTTGAGCAGCTGGATTGGCACCCATACTGTTTGGCACCACTTCATTTTTCATGAATTCGCCGATAGTCATGCCGTCAACAGCTACGAGCTCGTCTAATAGTTTTGCGTCGTGAAAACCGCCTGGTACCTTCTCGGTAATACGGCTAAATTGTTCCAACACAATTTTTACTTTGCCGTCTTCGACAATATCACGGAACATGAACGGCGAAATAACATAGGAACAGCGTAGAGGAAGTGGAGCTGTGTAATTTGTGTGGTTGTCATGGAGATCGCGGAAGATCAACTGCATGGCGGCATGAAAATCATCGTCTTTCATACCTTTTGCTTTAAGACGCATATCTTTAAGCCGTGATACTGCATCTGCAGAAGGACCAAAGTCTTTCATTTTAATTTCGCGGTGCACATACATGTTGTTAATCAGCATATATGCTTGATCTGCAACGAGTTGGCGCTCATCAGGGCTATACATAGGAGCATGTAAACGGTCGCGCGCCTCTTTTAGCGTAAGAAGCTCTGGGGCTACATTTGTTGCCTTTTGTGGCGCTGAAAATGCGGCTGTGGAAGTTAAAACCAGCGTTCCGATCCATTTAATGCTTTTGAATGACATGTGCAGCTCCTGCGCTGTAGATAGGCTTAAACCCTTGTCCCGCAACACTTACCCCTACATTGGCCAGCTGTCCAACGAAAAATTGGCCGGCTGGCAAACTATTTTGACGCACCTAAAAATCTGAATAGTTACGCTAATATGCATTGGCATGAACCGCTGACATTCTGATTAATAATTAATCACTTTGCTGGGAAATGGCATCTGACAAGGCGTTGAGGGGTGTCAAGTTCGTTCAGAGAAGGGGAAGTAGTTTTACATATAGAATAATCAGCATGGACTTGTTGCTCAGCGAACTTTGGACAACGTGGGTGAAACGGACAGCCTACCGGAGATGAAATCGACGAAGGTACCTCACCTTCTAGAGGCGCCGGTAATGTGGCACCGCGAGTTAGGCGAGGGACACTCGCGATTAATTTTTCGGTATATGGATGCTTCGGTCGCGTCATGATATAGGCAGTTATGGCAAACACGACAATTTTACCGAGATACATCACAGCCACATGACTCGCGATATAACGTACGACGCCAAGATTATGCGTAATAAAAATCATCGTCATGCCGTAACGCTTCTGCAGATCGCGCAAGAGATTAAGTACCTGGGCTTGGATAGAAACATCGAGTGCACTAGTAGCTTCGTCCAAAATTAGCATTTTCGGTTTTAAAATCATGGCGCGTGCAATGGCAATTCTTTGTCTTTGGCCGCCGCTAAACTCATGAGGATAGCGTGCTAGCGATTCCTTGGTTAAGCCAACCTCTTCGAGGATTTGTTCCATAGCGGTTCTGCGTTCAGATTCTGTCATATCAGGATGATGTATGATTAAGCCTTCTTCAATAATTTCTCGTACCGAAAATCGTGGATTGAGTGAAGCAAAAGGATCCTGAAAAATAATTTGCATATGACGACGCATCGATTTTAATTCGCTACGCGATGACTGCAGAATATCTACTTCTTTCTCGGAAGAATGATCTAAATAGACAACCCGACCGCTGGTTGCAGTTACAAGACGCAAGATGGTTTGGCCTAAAGTTGATTTGCCGCATCCTGATTCGCCGACTAAAGCTAAGGTATTACCTGCATTTATCGTTAATGAGATATCATCGACTGCTTTGACGTCGGCCATGTGTCGACGGAAGAAGCCTCCGTGAACAGGAAACCAGGTTTTAAGATGATCTAATTTCAGTATTGGTTTTAGACCAGTCAAATGACCTTCGAGCTCATTTTTAGTGGGAATTTCTTTCTCTAGATTTTTTTCAATTTTTTGTTGTTCATCATAAAGGTAGCAAGCGACCTTATGTGACTCAGTGCCCAGAAGCCTAGGTGCTATTGTATTTAAACAAGGGCCCTGAGCATGAGGGCAACGTTCGGCGAAGCGGCAGCCTTCGACAAATTGAGTCGCTGGGCGAACTTGTCCGTTAATAGCAGCAAGACGTTCGCGGGTATATTCAACAGCTGGTACCGCAGCAATGAGCTTCTCGGTATAAGGATGCTTAGGTGAGAAGAGAACATCTTGAGTGGCGCCGGCTTCAATCGGTCGGCCTGAGTACATGACGAGGACATTGTCAGCTACTTCGTTCACGACACCTAGATCGTGCGTGATCATCATCACAGCCATGCCAAGTTCTCGCTGCATATCGCGAATCAATTGCAGGATTTGGGCTTGAACGGTGACATCTAATGCAGTGGTGGGTTCGTCGGCAATGAGAATATCTGGCTTACACGCTAATGCCATAGCGATCGCCACACGTTGACGCATACCACCAGATAATGTGTGAGGGTAGGTATCCATGACGCGATCGGGTGAAGGTATACCAAGACGATGGAGTAAATCTAAAGAATTTTTATAAGCTTCAGTTCGAGTTAGATTCAGGTGACGGAGCATTGGCTCTGCGATTTGGTCACGAATTTTCCATACAGGATTGAGCGCTGCCATCGGTTCTTGAAAGATCATCGCAATATGCCGACCACGGATAGTGTTCATCTCCAGAGGAGATAAATTTAAGAGGTTAACACCGTTATAGAATATTTGGCCTGATGGATGGTGAACATTATTGTGGCGAAATAAACGCATGACGGATGTGGCAAGTACTGTCTTACCGCATCCGCTTTCGCCGACGACTGCCAACGTCTCACCTTGATTTAATTCGAACGAGACACCGTCCACAGCGCGCGCAATTCCCGCTGGTGTAAGGAAATGAGTCCTGAGATTTTCGACTTTTAAAATGCTCATAGTAGCGAAATATTCCTCAAGTGAACTTAACCATTGCGTCGCGGATCTAAAACATCAAGGATCGAAAAACCAATATTCGTAACGAGTAGTGTAAGAATAAGTAAAGTGCCTCCTGTAAATCCTAAGAGCCACCAAGATTCGAGATGCGACTGGGCTTGACGAAACAACTCTCCAAGGCTCGGCGTCGGGCTCTGGACACCAAAACCGAGGTAATCCAAGCTAACGAGCGCTTCAATGGTTCCGATCACAGCAAACGGTAGACGAATAACGATGTTCGTCATCGCGTTCGGCAAGATATGTTTCCACATAATACTTATCTCTGAGACACCAAGAGCCTTGGCGGCCTTCACGTAGTCTAACTGCCTAGCCTTGAAAAAATCGATTCGGACGTAGTCTTGAACCGACGACCAACTAAAGGCCGCAAGTAATAATAGAAGAATGCCAAGTCCAGGTTCAAGAATCGATGCGAGAATAATCAGCATATAGAGATAGGGCAGTGAATCCCAAACCTCGATCAGTCGCTGCAATATCAGATCG
>CAZUYQ010000179.1:1266-2773 GCA_964624705.1 uncultured Polynucleobacter sp. | reverse complement strand
TACCGATCAAAGTATAAAGAACGACTCCGGCAATACCAAATCCAAGTGAAACTCTGACGCCGTAGATAAGTCTTGCAAGAACATCACGACCGCGATCATCTGTTCCGAAATAATTGACTGAACTGGGACGGCTGGGATGTTGCAAAGCGGGATCGCGATTAATGGCCTTGTAATCCCAGCGATTCAGCGGCCAGACCGCGAAATTAGGCGTCGTCGTGATAATTTTAATCGTATCTGGATCGGTGTAGTCGGCCTCTGTTTCGAAAATACCGCCAAATGTTTGATCGCTGTAGGATTTGAATAACGGGATATACAGCTGATCATTGTAACGAACGAGGATCGGTCGCGTATTCGAAAATAACTCTGCGCCTAGCGACATAACCATCATGATCACGACTAGAATAAAACTCCACCAGCCCAGGCGGTGGCGTTTGAACGCAAGCCATTTCCTTCTTGTTTCGGATGACATGCGCAAAGTTTTTGGTCTCTCTGTGGTCATCGCTGTCCCGCTTCCAAGTTAATCCGAGGATCCACCAAAACCAAAATAAAATCGGAGATAACCTTAAGTAATAGACCAAAGAGCGCTGTGATAAAAATCATTCCTAGAACCACAGGATAGTCGCGTCGAGTTGTTGATTCCAAAGTCAGTAAACCGATGCCGTCGAGGGAAAAAATTTGTTCGACAAAGATGCTGCCGGCAAAGAACACACTAAAACATGCTGCTGGCAGTCCAGAGATAACTAGGATCATCGCATTGCGAAATACATGCTTGTAGAGAATAGTTCTCTCACTGGCGCCCTTTGCCATCGCTGTCTGAACATAGAGTTGCTGCAGTTCGTCAAGAAACCAATTGCGCGTGAGCAGCGTGAGCCCTGCGAAACCAGAAATAGTGTAGGTAAGAACTGGCAGTGTTGCATGCCAGAGATAGTCTTTGGCTTTGCCCCAGGTAGAAAGTGTTTCAAAATCATCACTCGTCAGCCCTCGTATTGGAAATACGGACCAGAAAGATCCGCCGCCTAGTAAGACCAGCAGTAGCAGCCCCAAGACAAAACTAGGAATACTGGAAGTCACCATCAGTGCAACTGTCGTTGAGGTATCGAAGCGACTCCAAGGTCTACGCGCTTTCGCAATCCCAAGAGGAATGCAGAGTAAATAAGTTAGAAAGAGACTGGGGATTCCCAGCGTCAACGACACCGGAAGTTTTTCGAGAATAAGTTCGGTTACAGCTTTATGCTGGTTAAAGGAATCTCCAAAATCAAAGGTAAATAAATTAAAAACGGTGTCTGAGAAGCGTTCTGAAAGCGGTTTGTCAAAGCCATAAAGTTTTTTGAGCTCCTCAATTTGCTCGGGTCGGAGGATGTTTCGCGCGGATTTGCTACCAGCAAGAGCAGTCTCACGACCCTTGGTTTCGCGAAACGTATGAATAGCTATCTCGACCGGTCCGCCGGGTACGATCTGCATAATGCCAATGCAAACGACCACGATACCAAAGAGCGTTGGGACAATG
>CAZUYQ010000179.1:0-1256 GCA_964624705.1 uncultured Polynucleobacter sp. | reverse complement strand
TTGCTTTTTCAGCGTCATACCACCCGTATTGGAATACCATGGTGCTTGGGTCAAAATACGGCGGACGTGTTGGTGAAATACTCAGACTGTTCCAATAAGAGATGCGGTATGCCGACATGTAGAAGTTTGGAACCTGAAAATAATTAAACCAGAGGACTCGGTCTAGCGCCCGTGTAGCGACGACTAATTCATCGCGGTTTTCTGCTTTAATAATTTTATCGACAAGGGCATCTATTGCAGGATCATTTATTCCAGAGACATTTCGGCTTTCTGGTGACTCTGCCGAAGAGCTATGCCAGTAGTCTCGCTGCTCATTACCAGGTGATTCACTTTGCCCAAGTCGGATTGGGGTCATATCAAAATCATGCTTTTCCATGCGCTTGACGTAGTTGGCGGAATCTTCGATTTTGATGTTCATCTTAACGCCAATCTTTGCCAAGGACTGCGCATAAGGATCGAGGATGCGCTGCATGATCGCATCGTCATCGACAAACGTAAACTCTAAGCGTTCACCTTTTTTATTCTGCATCACGCCATCTTTTAGCTCCCAGCCCGCTGTTTTAAGAATTTTTAACGCTTCTCCAAGACGTTGCTTTCCTGTTAGTCCAACACCAAGCGCGACCTTGTTTTCGGTAAAAACTTCGGGCGGCAATTTGTCTTTTAAAGGCTCAAGTAGAGCAAGCTCTTTAGCATCGGGTAGACTCTTGGCATTGAATTCACTGTTATTAAAGTAAGAGGAAGAGGCGGTGTACTGTTTATAGAACAAAGTTTCATTGGACCAATCGAAGTCAAATGCTAGAGCCAGTGCCTTGCGAACTTGACGGTCCCGAAATAACGGTTTTCGCAGATTCATCGCGTAGCCTTGTCCGCCCTCATTTTGATTGTGAGTCCAAAGCTCCTTACGAATCCAATTCTTGTCCCACTTTTCACCGACGTGGTCGACTGCCCAAGCGCGACTACTCATTTCAATTTGAAAATCGAAGTCCCGTGCTTTGAAACCTTCCATCTGTGCAGCACGGTCTTTATAATATTTCACATGAATTTCATCGAAGTTATAAGACCCGCGAGCAGAGGGTTCATTCGCTGCCCACCAGGATTTATTGCGTTCGTAAATAACTTGTCTGCCGAATTCGAAGGACTTGATCGTGTAAGGTCCACTACCGATGGGCTTGACGTTTGCAAATTGTTTGATGAAATCCTTACCCGGTACTCCGTAGATGTGCTTGGGTAGTACGGCGAGTTCACCCATGATGAGG
>CAZUYQ010000178.1:0-7580 GCA_964624705.1 uncultured Polynucleobacter sp. | reverse complement strand
CGATTCTCAGAACCATGATGCGTTTGGGGCAGACAGAAGGGTGAGATTTTTGACCAAAGGACTCACCTTTAGTCTTCAAGAAGAACGATTTGATCCGGAATGACTCCGGCCTCTTTCTGACGCAAAACATAATGAGTTCGATAAGCTTTTTCAATGCTGGGACTGCCGCTTTTGCTAAATCGAAGGATTGTTTTCGGACCTTTGCCGTAACGCTTATAAATAGTTTCGCTTGGTTTTAGTTTGCTATGAGCTGCCCAATGGCGGAACTCCTGCATGGCGAAAGAAATCTTGCTTAGATTTGCCGTAACGATTCTTTCGAGGTAAGGCGCACGACCACAGCGCCAATCGTCTAGTTTATCGGCTGATACCCAATCAAGACCGATCAATACATCGATCGCGGATGCAAATCCTTTCTTTTGTATGGCACGGCTAGCAACTTCTGCAACTTTCTTTTTTATATCTATTCGCGACATACATTCAGCTTTTGAATAATTTTTCTAGCTTCTTGCGTTCAATTTTGATGAATTTTTCACCCTCGCGCGCGACTGGCAGCATAAACGCGCCCTTGGGTAGCATTTTTTGAAATTCTTGACTTCCATCGTTATCAAGGAAGAAAACTTTCATCTGCGTCATGCTGCTATTGTGAAACAAAAATACCGCTCCTGTCATCGGATCAATTCCCATCTCATCCTGGCAAATTTGTGTGAGTTTTTTCTCGCCCCAATTCATCGGGATTGGTTTGGGGTAGAGGTAGATGTTTTTGACACTAGGAATTTGAAAAAACATATCAGTCTCCGCCAGACCGCTCGGTCAATTCTGATTAACGCTTTACATCGCCAGAAAGTCAGTCGATCCCCATCCTATCGCAGAGTTCTGGATACTCTCTTTTAAATTTCTCTTGTTCTAATGACGTGATATTTCGCAGTATTTCACGCGGAACCAATTTATATTCCGATTCAAATGGTTTTCCAAAGTAAACAATGGCAAATGATCCTTCGTCATCGTCGTAGTAACCAATCCTGCCGGCGTGCTCGCCGTCAATGACCGCAACGGCTCCGTAACAAACCTCTTCTTCGTCATTTGAATCGCTTTTTGAACGGACAATCTCTTCAATGCGGGTTCCGCTCTCCTCAACAAAAATTCGAAATTTTGGTTCCGCGTCCTCAGTTGGGTTTGTCAATATTCGAAGAAATACGGTTTGACCATTCAAACTCCCCTCGATTGAAACCACAACGTCTTCTGGCTCATCGCTGTGTTCTGCAGCTGAAGCCATTGTGATATCGTCAATGCTATCAAACATTGACCGAATAGCCTCGATATCAACTGAGAAACCAGCCGTACCGTAATCTAGATTACCATCCTCAATAATCTCGACCGGTAGAGGGAATACCAATATATTCCACACATCTTCCTCTAAATAATACTCATAGCCAATCGAGCCGGGTGCGCCTGTCGATTCAACTGAGCCGCCGATAGATTCAAGAGTTTTTTCCATCCAAATTGGTACGTCAGTCAAAGTTTCGGCCCCCCCGGTTTTTGCTCTAATGTTCGTTGATAGGCCCGCTATATCACGCGGGGTAAATCACTGCCAAGACAAAAAAAGCCCGTTGGGAGATTACTCCCAACGGGCTAAAATTACTTAAGAAACTATTTGCCGCGACTGCAACGAGCAGAAAATCCACCGCAGATTGCAGCAAAACCAATTAGAAAAACACCGTAGTAGCCAACCGCCTACCAAAATTCAATCTCTTGGCGATCCTCGATCAAGATGAACGGCACCGCTGCTATTAAAACCTTGCAAGTTGAATCCAAGAGCATCGCAATTATATTGATTATCTGGTGGACAACGGCGGATATGCTCTGAGATTGATTTTTTGTGTTTATTGTTCTCATATCCAAATCCTCAATTATTTAAGGTTTTTTTGAGTATCTGGGACGGTTGAAAGCACACTGATTTGCGCTCCGGTGAGGGTCCACGTTCGCCAGTGACAGGATTGTGATACTTACCGGTTCGCGGTTTGCGTGGTTTGAATTTGCCAAATCCTGTGATCACGACAGGGCAGCCGTCTTTTAGAGTCGAAGCAATCTCTGCCAGATAACAATCGATAATTTTGTCGACGTCTATCCTAGATGTCCCCGTGAGCTTCGCGACGCATTTTGACAAATCACCTTTGGTCATCGGGTCTCGAAGGACTACGGGTTGTTGTTCGGAAACCATGGCGACATCACCAGCACGATTAAAGTTAAAAAGTTTCATCTGATCCATCCTCTCAATTTAGGAACGTTCTTGTTGATGGAATTGCTTTGAGCAAGATGTGCTGAGATGATTTAAATGAACTCAGGCCGAAAGAATTGCTTGGTCGATGTCCTCTGCAGTGAAGTCCTGTAAGTACCTGCATGTACTGTTAATATTCTCGTGTTAAGCGGCCTTTTAGCGACAAAGACGACTCCCTTGAATTGCAAGTCACACCCTCAATCTTCAATTTTATTTAATTCACTTCGTAACCGCTCAAAACGACGGATCAGTGCCGTAATTTGACGCTTGTCAGCGCTACCATCGCGGACCTGACTGCGAAGACGCATTAATGCTTCGTTGAGAAGGGCCCTTAAACTAGAAGGTGTATTCGTTGATGCAATTTCTGGAGCAACAACGTTCTCTTCAATCGTCGTAATGGCTTTCAGATAGTCATTTCTGAGCTTTTGCGGCGTTACCTGCGCATAACGTAGAGTCATATGCAAGGACCTGTGGCCGAGCAATTCCTTAATAGATTCGATGGTCATACCAGCGCTAAGTAGCGTAGTTGCAAATGTATGCCGGAGCCGGTGAGATACTAGTTGCTCACCTCCAAGCGATAATTCGGTATCAAGACGTAGTTCTTCGCCAATTTCATAGAGGACTAAATGATAGTTGGTTAGCGTAGCGGAAGCTCCATCGCGACGCACGACAAGAACTTCAGGTTCGACTCCGCCATTATTTTGCAACGATCTCTTTTTGATCTCCTTTAAAGTCGATAGAGTCGTGACATCCAGCGGCACAAAACGTTCATTGTTTAGTTTCCCGATGGGAATCTTCAAGTAAGGGTTCCCCGTAGGATCGACTCGGAGGCAATCAAATGGAAGAGCTCGCAGATCGCCGATTCTAATGCCTGTGCGGCGCATAAGTAGCAAAGCTAATGCTACGACATCGTCTTTTTCTTCAAGGCGATTCTGCACGAGATCGTCAACAGCAGGCTGAAATATCTGATAACCGCCTCTGGATCTTTCTTTAAGAATCCAACTTCATACAGCCAACTTAAATAGATCTGGACGACCCCTATTGCATGGCGACTTGTTTGCGGCGAATAGGCATCACGATGCATAGAAGCTATATATTCTTCAAAATTCAGACGTGTAAAGTCATCGAGGCCGAGCTGGCGACGATGGAGGTATTGATAGAAATGGCCGAGGCGTGTCCGGTAACCTCTGATAGTACTCGTTCGTTTATGCGACGTTATTACTCTCAAAAACTTAATCGCTTGGGGTGGCAAAGAAATTTCGCGTTCAAATGCCGGATGCTTTTCCTTCGTTAAACCGAGCTCGCCACGGGTAGAATTGATATAGCCGCGAGCAATAAGCCACCGTAGGTGATTGTGGATCATACGCATAACGACGCGTCTGGTTGCAGCACTCCTCGGCGGAATTGAATGCTTCAATTGATATTCAAATTCTTTGAGTTGCTTCTTGGTGAATGAGGTTAAGTCGATCCGATCTTTCTCGATCCAATCATACAATTCACCGACATATATTCGGTGGACCCTGTTCGGATGTGGTTTCTTGATTTCGCGAGCATGCTCAAGGAGCCAAAGAGGAATCGCTTTGTCGAGTTCCAATTCAACAGCAGTACGAGAAAGGTGATGATTAACGGCTAGCCACCTGAGAAACGCTTTGATCGTGACTTTGTATTGAGTAAGTGACGAGTCGCTGACGTTTCTTTTAAACAAATATACCCAATAACGATCTAAATCAGTCGTTTGAATCTCCCGCAAATTAATTTTTGCTGATTTGAGCCAACGGTTGAAGTGATGAACTCTCAGCTTGAATACACGAGCAGTAGATGGGGTCCACTTGGTTTTGTGGGCCTTCATATAAACGTCGACAATCTCTATCTTTGCATATTCGGCAGAAGGCCCGCGTATCTGTGGAGACATATCACTTAGGGATTTCTTGAATTGGATGCCTAGCCTCGATGACAGCTATAGCTTTGAAGAATTGGTCTGCGATATCTTCTACGCGAAGAGCAACATACTGAAGGGTCGTCGCATAACGTGCATGCCCGAGCATTTTCTGAAGAACAGCAATCGAGACACCCTCCTTAACCATATTGTATGCGAACGTATGACGCAGGCGATGTGGATTGGCATTAGCAATTTGCGGTCTCATTCGCTTTTTACGGAAGAAGCTTCTTAAACCAGATGATGTCATAGCTTCGCCGCGACGTGGGCCTTGCAACACTACAAACATCACTGCCGATTGTGCCGACCGCGGACGTTCGAATTCCAAATACTTATGCAACACCCTCATAAGTGTTGGTGGCAGTGGCATCGCACGTTCTTTGCCACCTTTACCTTTAATTCGAATAATCCTGTTTTCAAAATCGATGTCACCAATACCGATAGTAAGGACCTCGTTGCGACGAAGCCCAACAAGTACCATCAATAAAATAATCCCGAGATCCCGGTAATGCCTTACATCGGTTAGAAGTTGATTAACAGCCTGAGTTTGCAACGGTTCAACAATAGTATGCGGCACCTTCACCCTTAACCTGGTGTTTCCCCGCTGTTTCGGCCAAGGACCCCTGTTAGAGGATTGATATGTATCCACAACCCGGATGTTATGCGATGAATGAATAGATACTGAGCGCTCACGTAGGAAGCGCAAAAATAATTCGCAGACGATTAGTCTTCTATTTATCGATCGCGGATTAGCACGTCGATCTGTTTGTTCTTGGATGTATTCAAATAGATCCTGTCGCGTAAAAGTAAAGACATCCGAGCGTTTCGAAATTAGCCATCGAAATAGAGACACGAGATCATATGCATATGCGGTAACCGTGTTCTCCGATAGCCTTCGGATTCGATGCCGTTGCAAGAACGTATTGGCTAGTTCCTCAGTCTGTTTACAGCTAAGGGTGACGAAGCAAACCTCGTTATAATATTTAACACGTGGAATTTGCGCATCAATCACATTGAATCCTTGTGCCTTTGAGGCAGTGAATTAATTCTTTGATTTTTCTGCTGATTACTATCGTTAATAAAATCATCGCTTCGATCCATGCACCACTTGTAATGTGAGGTGATGATGTCAGTCACCGTATCTTCCACTGATATAAGCAGTGACCTTATCAGCTCAACGTCGCGATGAGTGAGACTGCAGAGCCGCTGTTCTTTCTTGCTGAGCTGCATGATGAAAACTCCGTATTAATGTTGTAGCGATGATCTACCTCATCATTTGACTATTTGGCGATGGAGTCCTTCTTTGCAAGCACAGCTAATCATCAGATATTGCAACGATTTTCACCTTTAAGGCGTCCATCTTTGCAAGCACAGGAATGAGCCAAAATTCCCCATTATCCAATTGTTTCTTTGACTTATCTGAAGCCGAGGCGTCCATCTTTGCAAGCGGAGGCTCGTGCTTGTTTGAAGACCTACGCCGGCGATCTCGTTGCGTCTGAAGACGTTTATTGCGCTCTACCTTATCGGGATTGCGCCCGCGGTAGTCGGACCAATAATCGGAGTTTGCGCGAAGCCAATTTTGCTGGCTTTGTCTTTGACTAGCACGGTGATCTGAATCTTCTGCCATGCTGCGTTTTTGCCATGCAGTCTTGCGTGACTGTTGACAAGCTCGTTCACCGCAATAAGATTGCCGTCCCGCTGACTTTGCCGCCGCCTTCTTCTCCTTTCCGCAAGAAAGGCAGACAAAGCTAGTACTCATGCGCCGATACCTCCTTAAAGAACGTATCGGCAAGTCAGTTATTATTATCAGCTACGGTGCGTACAGCTTCGAAGATTTGGAATGTAAGAGCGCTAGTTTCTCATTCAAGGGATTTGCAATGGCTATTCCAGGCATAAAGGGCCACTTAAGCGTATGAGCCATGGCCCGCTGGGTTTTCACAAGGTCCTTACCAAAGATTTTATACAGACGTACCGCATAGGTTTTTCTCATTACGTGTGTGCCCAATTTCCCACAGAATTTTTGCGAATCAAAGACATCGTGGAGTATTTTTGCAACCTGAGAGCGACTTAGTTTACGGTTCACGCCTTGCTGCGAACGAAAGAGATACATGTCAGGAGTCATGGGTTTATCCCACTGTTCTTGATATTCCTCGAGATAGGCGCCAATCGCATCTTTTGCTGCTTGATGAAAAACAACCGAACGGGATTTTTTTCGACCTTTCATATTTCTGGCTTCGACGACGATATGACTTTTGAACTGTCCATGCTGCATCACATCGCCAACACGGATGCTGAGCAGTTCACTAATGCGAAAACCACTTTTGATTCCCGCAGTAAAAATGGCAACGTTCCGCTTTGCATATTTTCCTTTGAAACTCTTTAGAACCAGCTCTACTTCTTCATCAGACAATGCACGACAACCCGCCATTCATACTCCCAAAAATTTATTTGTTGATCTTCAATGATCATCAGCATCGTTGGTGGTGGCGATGCATTCGCAATGCTGCCAATGAAGTCCGATTCTCGGCATGACTGTTTCAGTGCTCATAAATTGGGCTCTATTTTCATAGCTTTGATTTGCTCTAGATCACATTTGGCCAATTTTTATTGCATCTCATGGGGCACATAGCATAGACTCCGTGCCTTGGGTTTGCATTTTGGTCGTGATCTCGATCTGTGAATGATCTGTGATCTACTGAGTCGAAGAGGGATTTGCAAGGACGAGTAAGGATGACGCGTGAAAGTTAACATTTTGATATCACTATAAAATCTAGTTGTTTCATCAAGTTACTGTTTACTCCATCTAAACCCCTCTCTCTCCGCTCTTTTTCTCCTACCTCCCAAACTCCTCGTTAAGCCAACCAGGCTGTTTCGTTGCGGTCGTCGCCGCGATTTTTCGCGTCGCCCAGCGGGCAAGAACGTACCCTTGCGTCTAAATTTGGCTAACACTCCTCCATTCTCAAACTTTCTTGATGTAGCGGACAAGACGTTTGACCTGGCCCGGAAGGTGGAACCTTTGGTCATTACTCGGCCCATTGAGTCACCTCTTTAAATTATAAGGATTTTTCTGCTGTAATATAATATTGGGTCTGACGCAAAGGTCAACAATTGTGAAACACATCAAATCGGCCCTTAGCGCGAAGTGTAGTAGGAACTCTGAAAAAGTTTCCTGATTCGGCCTCTGAATAGTCCACAACGCTGTCGTGCCATCACTCCACGGTCGCTTGAGGCCAAGAATCACGTCACTGTCATTGGGATTCTCGGCATCATCGTAGCTGAGCCTGGACGGTGAGACCGAAGAGCGACTGGTATACTTAAACAATCGCTTAAGCCCGTGACGATCCTCTCCTCTGATAGCAACACCAGCAT
>CAZUYQ010000177.1:7376-7755 GCA_964624705.1 uncultured Polynucleobacter sp. | reverse complement strand
CTTTCGTAGCGGTTAGACCAATTGAGTTTCGGTTTCGTTGTGTGTCCTACAATTAGTTTCGGTTACGTTGTGTGTCCCACAATTAAACACGTTGCGTGTCCCATTTCCCCCAATTTTCCCATCTTTCACCAAGTTAATCGCTGTAAAAACAGCTTCTCTAAATCTTCAAATACGGCAAAAGCCTGTCGATTTTCACCATCAACTAAAACTTGATGACCAAAATATTGGCGATCCTTAAGTCTAATTCTAATTTCTCCACCATCGTCGACACCAAAAACCTCCCAAATACTACCTGGCTTGCCATTGGCTATAAAGAATATCAGGTCATCACCCTTACTCTCGGAATACGTCCTTGTTTCTTTAAATTGCTCATCATTAT
>CAZUYQ010000177.1:531-7366 GCA_964624705.1 uncultured Polynucleobacter sp. | reverse complement strand
ATCCATAATAGCTAAAATGTCATTGTAGCCCCCGTCAGCCATTTTTTCATAATATCGCAGTGGGAACTTACCTGATTTAAAGAATCGATCCAAAAAAACAATAGGGTCTCCGTCTGTAAAATTTGGCGTTTTCACGGTTAATTTTCCATCAGCGTCAAAGAACTCCACATGCCTCCCCAATAACTCTCCGCCTATCACCGCGACTCGAGTACCATCTTCTGATACCACCGCTCGGTCACCAATTGGAGCATTTTGCACCGCATGGATCACTTCAGCATCCGAGTTTACAAAGTAAGTCGTCGAATCACCTTTTCGCCAACAACGGATTACCGCAATATTCTTTGCAGTTGATCCTAAAATATCGCACTCTTTCTGACCTACTTTTGGTGTAAATTCTCGAACTTTTCCTGTGCTCAAAGATACAAGCCGGGCATAGCCTGATATGACTGCGGCAGAACCAACAGATTTGACAGCGGCAGAACCGATAACAATTGTTCCGTCTCGCATCACTTGAAGACCTATATTAAATCCTGGATAACGTCCAATGATCGGAAACTCATCGATTTTGTGAATACTGCCATCCTTTGTTGTCAAATGATAAAGACGAGCTACCGCTGGTTGACCCTGCCGACCATTTATCTTCGCAATAATGAGGTCACCATCAACGTACGCCAGATCATGAATTTCTCCCCAATCTTGGTCGATCGCAAATTCTTGGGTTAAAGCCCCGGAGCCCTTGATGACCTGAATAATAGAATGACTTAGTGCTAAGGCCGTTTCGCCCTGCGTGACGATAGCACTTGAAAGTACAGGGAACCTCGTAGAAACACGGCCGAGAACTTCACCTGATTTACTTATAAAAAGAGCACCACCGGATAAGCCATCTCCATTGTTACCGCTGACGACTAGGAATCCATCCGGGTGTTGAACAGGTTTTCCAGCACCGTTTCTTTCGAAAAGCTGTAACGGCCAGGAAAATGCGGAATTAGAGCAGAATCCTACAAAAAACACAAAGGCAGCGGCAAAATGCTTCATATGACTTCTCCCATCAGGAACCTAGTAAATTTTCAGTCTTAATAAATAATTCTTCTAGATTTTTATTCGATATCCCTAGAGAAAGCAATGATCAAAAACATTCAGCTCAGGAAAGCAAAAAGCCCCGACACTTGATGCCGAGGCTCTTTTTAGCGTAAAACCTGATTTATTATTCGAAAAATGCCGGCATAGGCAACAATAGAAGATCTCTCTCTGCTTCTGCAGAGATATCAAGTCTTGCATGGGTCTCATCAGCAACTTCAGAACGAGCCTGCTCCAGCGCTTGATCTAGAGGCATATGACGACTCAGTTCAGCAGCGGCGACCGCACGATTACTATTAACGATACAAACAGAAGTCACTTTATCTTTCAGCCATTCTTTTTTATCGACTGTTCTTAGAAAGATTTTCTTAACTCCCGCAGGCGCTAGACTTGGATTTGCTTCCTGAACGCGAGCTGCAACGTTTGTGACATAGGGAGCAGCCATCGAAGTTCCGCTTAGTTCAAGGAATTCATCGCCTGGGATAGATGAACGGATGATCACACCAGGAGCAGCAATATCGACGTTCTTTACACCATAGTTTGAGAACGAAGCAATTTTCTCGTCACCCATAGTAGCAGCGACAGCGATCGTGTTATCGGCCTTAATATTAGCTGGTGATGCAGGAAGCTGATCGTTGCTAGTTCCATCGTTACCAGCGGCGAATACGAAGAGCGTATTTGGCGAAGCTGCAGGAAAGGCAGCACATTCTTTTAACATCGAATTGACGAGGCTGATTGCATATTCTTGAATCTCTGCTTCGGTAGGATCAGTGCCTGTAATTTGTTTCGCAAGTTGAGCAACAACTGGTTTTACAGCATTCACGCTAGTACCAAACGAACCATTCGCAACTCTTGCTTGAACAGCTTTGGTATATTTTCCTGTCTTAACTAGGAGGGTCGCCTGACGCTTTGCAACCATACCAAGCATCATCGTCACCATCGGGTTACCAACTTTACCGGCTGGAGTAGCTATTTTTGCTCCTGGAGTTTCAGTTGGAATCAGTTTAATACCAACGATCTGCGCATCATTGCTTTCATTACTTGAAATCCCTGACACATGTGTTCCATGGATAAAGTTTCCGAATTTTTGCATTTCTTTTAGAAAAGTCGCATCTTCTTTCTTAGATTTATACCAGGATTTTTCTTCGTCAGTTGCGACGCCCCGAAGAATCTTGCCTTGAACTTCCATCATGCGGTAGCAATCTCTTGAGAATGTACCGACATATTTGTAGTCGATAATTTGATTATTGTTCTCAGCAAAATTCCAGCCGTGAGTATCAGCCTTGTAGGTAGCACCAGTGTCATCGGTGGAGCTATCATTGGGGTTTGTCCACATCGTATCTGCGAGAGCTTTATGCTTGTAGTCAACACCAGAATCAATAATGGCGACTGTTGCCGCTAATGAAACCGAAGCCGTGCTAAACAAGACAGATGCAATAAGTCCGCGAAAAATGCTTATTCTACTACTCATAAAAGCCCCCTTGTTTTGATTGCGACATCCTCGCCAAAAACCATAGATCTTTAAGAATCAATAAATATTGTCTAAAGACCTGCTACAAAGGTCAACTAACGCAATTTTAACTTTCGCGAAGAAAAGAGCGAAAAATCCTGTAATTCAAATTATTAGCGTTAGGAAAAAATTTCCTAGGTCGTCGCAAACATAGATCCTTCGCCCAAGGCTTCAGGATAATGAATACCCTTCACGCACTCAGGATAACCAACACCCTTTGGGCAGAATGATCTGTATTTTACTTAGACTTACGATCTTTCTTACGCTGTTCTCGCAGCTCGGTTAAGCGTTGTTCAATGATCCAAAGCGCCGAACCGTAACCAAATCTTTGCTCATGAATACTTGTGATGCCTAGAGGCACACCTGTAGCGATTTCAAAAACTTCAGAGAAATTAGTCACCGGGATGACCTCGAGTCTTCCTGTTTTGACAGCCTCACGCGCTTCACGATGCAGCATTAAATTGGGGGCATTCTGCACCGGAATCATGACGCGATATGTATTTGATTCTTTGCCCAGAAGCTTACAGGTACGCCAAAATCCTTCGATTTTTTCGTTCACACCACCTATGGGCTGCACTTCACCGAACTGATTTAAAGAGCCCGTCATTGCAAGATTTTGCTTAATCGGAATCTTAGATAAGGCACTCAGAATCGCGACCAACTCGGTAATAGAGGCTGAATCACCATCAATCCCACCATAATTTTGCTCGAAACAAACGCTCGCGGAAATTCCAAGATGATGCTCACGCGCAAGCACAGCATTTAGATATCCCGACAAAATATGAATACCTTTGTCGTGAATCTTCCCCGACATCTTCGCCGCGCGCTCAACATTGATAATCCCATCATGCGACACAGATGCAGTACAAGAGATACGACTCACTTTTCCGAAACTATAGTCACCCATGTCATAAACAGCGAGACCATTGACTTGGCCGATCGCTTCACCGTCAATGGATAACAACAAATCCTGCTGCTTCACCATATCGAACATATGCTCTTCAATCAAATTAACGCGGTAAAACTTCTGATCCAAAGCCTCTTCGACATGTGATCGCTTCACAGTTTTAGAACCCTGCTCGCGAGCCATAAAGTCGGCTTCGATCGTCAAATCTTTCAGTGCGCCAAACTGTGTTGACAGATTGCGTTGATCGTCGACAAGTCTGCTGCCGTATTCCACCATGGCGGCGACGCCACTTCGATCAAACGATAGGAGGTCCTCTTTGTCCGATCTCGTTGCAATAAATTCAACATAGTGATCGATATTGGATCGGCTCCGCTCCATTTTGTCATCAAAGTGTGCTTTGATTTTAAAAATCTTCGAGAAGTCCTCATCCATTCCATGAAGGATATGATAGATATCGTCATTCCCAATCAAGATGACTTTAAGATCAAGTGGAATCGGCGAGGGGCGCAAACCAGAAGTCGGAAGGAGCGAATACTGCTCACCCATATCCTCGATAAAGCCCAAACGGTTTTTCAGAATCCGTTTCAATGTATCCCAGATACTTCCCGTTTTAAAAATATCCATCGCGTTTAATACAAGATAACCGCCATTGGAACGATGAATAGCGCCCGGCTTGATCATCGTAAAATCGGTTAAATACATACCATGTTCGACGTTCTTCTCGATTTTGCCGAAAAGATTATAATACGTAGGGTTGGTTTCGATGATAACCGGCGCGCCTTTGTTATTCGTATTATCAATGAAAACATTGACGTGATAACGAACGAAGCGATCACGTTCTTCATGAAGGCCAAGGAGTTCTTCTGCAGATTGCTGTCCAGGCGCAGACTGCGGTTCATCGGGCTCGACAAACTCCATCAGATGCTCAAGCACATGATCTCGGACCTGCTCAAGGTATTCGATGATACCCTTATTTTTAGCGTATTCTTCAAATAGCGGCTCCATATGGACGGTCACCACGTGTCGACCAAGTTCGCTGCGAAGACGCTCCACATACTCGCGTGTTTCATTTTCGATGGATCGAACCTTGCGCGCAAAATCTAGAACTTCAGGTTCAATCTGTGCTCGCTTATCTTCAATACCTTCACGATGAGTATCTGAAAGTTTTGCATATTCTTTTTCGCTTAGAACACGGCCTTCCACGACCGGGATCGTCTCTATGCCCATTCGTGTTGACTTTACTTGAAAATCAAGGGATTTCGCACGTTTTTCGAGATCGCTAAACAATTTCGTTTTACGATCAGCAGACGCTGAAAGATACGCATTTACTGCATTTTCATAATCTTCACTTTGGAGTGCCATCGGGATCTCGGCACGCAAGCCTTTCACCAAATATTCCATGCCTTTTTTAAATTTCTTACCTTCACCAGCCGGTAATGAAATGGCACGTGGCACTTCTGTATGCTGAAAATTATAAACATAAACCCAATCGTCAGGCACTGGCGCATTTTGGGACCAGCGTTCTAAAAACGTTTTTATAACTGAAGTTTTGCCTGTCCCCTGCGCTCCAGCAACATAAATATTGTATCCGGGTTTGCGGATTCCCAGACCCATATTAATCGCTCTAACAGCACGATCCTGAGAAATAAATTCATGAGACTCACCGATTTTCGCAGTGGTTGCGAACTTAAATATATCCGTATCACATTCGCGATATACTTTTTCATAGGTCAAAGCTGAAGGTAGCTTCACGCCTTTGACTTTGCTCATCGCTGTTGTTTTTTTTGGAGCGGCAATTGGTTTTTTCGTCGCTGGCTTCTTACGTACTTGAGCTGTTTTCACGGCCCCTTTACTTTTTTTCAAGGAAATTCCTTCCAAAATGAAACGCCATCAGCATTGTGCCAGGCGAACAAATTATTATTTGCTATGTCGACGTTCGAGGGAAGTAGCCATGTCATTTAATTTATCGCAGAGACGTTGCAATTCATCGCCCTTACGAATTTTAACGCGACGCATATATTGCCCCGCCGAAATCTCATCAATAAATCTTTCAATGCTCACAAGCGGTCCATAATAGCGATGCGTCATGCGAAAGACATAACTAAACATAACAACAATATAGACGAGAAAGAGCAGGCCAATGCGGATCGCATTGGCATAAAAGATGTCATTGGTCACCAATTCCATCTGGGTTTTCATATCAGTAATGTTAAATATCCCCATAAGATGCTGATATTGCTGGTAAAAGGCAAATAAGAACATTGCTGCAGTCGCTATAACGAAAACAATCGATAGCCCGATGACGTAAATACCAAATTTTATCTGCTTAAAAGGCTCGATAAGCGTCGATTTAAGGTTTCGCTTCGCCCGAGCAATAGATTCGTTCGTGGTTTCCTGCATGGAGCCCCCTTTTGCTAATCGCCCACTTCGAAGCGGCAACTCTCAGCAATTAATGGATTTTATGGATCTGTGATCAAATTGTTTCATGGTTTGCTTATGGATTCAAGAAATTCTCTCTTGCCTTTGAAGAGAAGGGCGATTATGTTCAGCCGCTCGTATTCTGTTAAAGCTCAATTATTACTAGCTGGAGAATGTACAGTGCACGGTTCGCGTCATAAAAGAAAGCACCCAAAGGGACGTCGTAAAGTAGGCCGTAACAAGCGTCGGATGATGCGTAAGCGTCGTTCACTACGTACGAACGGTTAATTAACCTCGTCATGATGAACCGGTAGGGGTTATTGCAACCTCTACCGGTATCCTCCTGCATAAAAATTACCCACAGATTTATCAACAGCCGCAAAACCCTTCCCAGAGCGGTCTTGGTTGATTTTTTGCATTTTCAAATTGCATTCATAAAAATCGTCACGGTACACTAGTAAACAGTTCCACAACAATTTTAGTTTCCGTTGTCGCAGCGTCAGCACAGGGCCGTGCTTTCGTATCGAGTAAACGTCACTCCAGGGAAGGGATATGACATGTTGAATTTCGTATTGGAATTTGAGCGAGTAGTGAGCCGCTGGCCCGACAATAGTCCTTGGACGATCGCTCAGATCGCCGACTATACCAACTCTTCCGTATCGACAACCGTCGATGCTATTTCAACTAGTCTTAACCGTGAATTCGATCTCCAAGAAACCATCAGTGCTGCCGAAGGTCGTCAAGTTCTAGCCTGTCTTAAAGATCGCATGTCTCGTCAGCTCGAAGCCCGTGACCGCAAGATTCAAGCCGATCGTGATGCTGCGATGCGCGCCTACGACCTCACTATGGATCGTATTCGCGTTAGCCAACAAGCAAAAGACTGGCGTACAGCTTACAAAACCTTGATTTACTTCGTCGGTAAA
>CAZUYQ010000177.1:0-521 GCA_964624705.1 uncultured Polynucleobacter sp. | reverse complement strand
GTACCTTCTTGTCACGCTCTGTGGCGACTGCATCCGCCTCGGCCTTAAGGCGGCATGTAATATCCAAGAACTCGGTCAGTGGTTCCGTAAAGCTATCGAAAGCGCCGCCTTCTCTGGTCATGCTGACGCGATCGAAGACGCTATGGATTTCGTAGATGCATATGGCGAAATCTTCTCCGAAGATCAAAGTGGCGTTGGTACTAAGATCATCAAGAACGCGATGATCGTCCTCGAGATTCCATGTTTGGACTTTAATTTGTCTTCGCAGTGGCAGCAGTTGAATACGCAGTTGCGTGGCGCATAAGTTAACCCTGATAGTGAGACCAGCCACGGGGAGATTCAGATTTTTAAAATAGGACTCCCATCGCTCTGAAAAAACAACTGCCGGCGCCCCCGGCGAGGAATTTGCGAGGCAGGATGCCGAGCACATAGCGCTGGCGGGGCAGGAGCCATGAGCCAAGCGGTCCGAGGCCGGGGGCGCCGGCATTTGTTTTTTCAGAGCGATGGGAGTCCTATTTTAA
>CAZUYQ010000176.1:3789-7958 GCA_964624705.1 uncultured Polynucleobacter sp. | reverse complement strand
ATGAACCGATCTGCGGTGAAGCAGACCGGCTGTGCTACGGATCACTTCGCGTACTTGATGAGAAGGAAGATCGATGCCCCGAGCTTGTCGGCAGCTTCGACGATCGAAGCATCAATGTCCGAGGCAAGTCGCAACGCGGTTTGCGACTCACGCAAAGAGCCCATCGCGATATGAAAGTATCGCAGTTGGTCACGGGTGGTTGGCTTGCCGCGACCTTCAGCAAGGTTTAAAGCGATGCTAGACGACGCTCTGAGCAGTTGGTCTCTGAGGTGATGTGGAAGCTTAAGTCCCACTACCTGGCGGTAAAAGGCGACGGCGAGATCGAGAGTTCTGAAGTTCGACATAATGAGATTCTCCTGTTTTGTAAAAAGGGCCAAAAAAATCGGTTTCCGCCGTAGTGCAAACCATTTTTTTGGCCCTTTTTACAAAACAGGAGAATCTCACATGCTAAAGAACTTCCGGACTTTTCACCTCGCCGTCGCCTTTTACCGCCAGGTAGCGGGACTTCGTATGCCCACTCACCTCAGAGACCAACTGCTCAGAGCGTCGTCTAGTATCTGCCTCAATCTTGGTGAAGGGGCGAGCAAGACAAGCACTCGCGACCAGCGCCGATTCTTCGAGATAGCGATGTGTTCTTTGCGCGAGACACAAACGATCCTTTTCCTCGCACTGCCGCAGTCACATCCTGCAGTCGCCGAAGCAGATCGACTCGCGGCATCGATGTATCGCCTGCCTAATCCGAAGCAGTAGCAAGAAACTCTTGAGCCTCAGATCCACCACTGAGGCTCAAGAGTCGAAGTTGCAAATCCGATAGTTTAAATCGTTACATCTTTAGAATCATTAAGTATTTAAATGAGACAGCCCCGGTTTAAGACTACAGTTTAATGACGGACTGATTGCTCTATGATAGGCTTTGAAAATAAATAAGCCTACATGGAGCATTTTTATGACACAGAGTGGAAAGCAGTTTAAGACGATTGCCGTGCATGCCGGTACCGAGCCTGAGCCGACAACGGGCGCAATCATGACGCCGATTTTTATGACTTCTACCTATGTGCAAGAGGCACCAGGAGTTCATAAAGGCTATGATTATTCTCGCGCCGACAATCCCACACGAGAAGCTCACGAAAAAGCGCTTGCTGCCATTGAACGTGGAGCAACTAAGGCGTTGGCATTTTCATCTGGTCTCGCTGCTGAGCAGGCTATTCTCCAATTATTGAATCCTGGCGATCGCATTATCGTTTGTGACGATGTTTACGGCGGCACAGGACGATTGTTCCGTCGCATTTTCGCAAAATATAATCTCGATTTTCAGTTTATCGACATGGCGGATCACGAGCTGGTGAAGAAAACCATCACGCCAAACACAAGATTAATTTGGGTTGAATCACCGACGAATCCGACGATGAAAGTTATTGATATAGCTGCAATGGCAAAACTCGCAAAAGCAAATAATGCGATGTTAGTGGTCGATAATACCTTTGCCTCCCCATATTTTCAGTCTCCACTCACAATGGGTGCAGATATTGTTGTGCATAGTTCGACCAAATATATCGGAGGTCACTCGGATATGATCGGTGGCGCGTTGATGATGGCGCGTGACGATTTGTTTGAATCTCTTAAATTTATCCAGTTTGCGGCGGGAAGCGTGCCGTCACCGTTTGAAAGCTTTTTGTTCTTGCGTAGCATAAAAACTCTCGCCATTCGTATGGAACAACACGCTAAGAATGCGCAATTGGTTGCTGAATTTCTCGAAGCTCACAACGGCATTAAAAAGGTCTATTATCCCGGCTTGAAAAGTCATCCTCAGCATGCTCTAGCTCAAAAGCAGATGCAGGGTTTCTCGGGGATGCTGAGCTTTGATTTGAATGGCAGCTACGACGATGTTTTGAAATTTCTGCGCAAGCTAAAGATTTTTACTTTAGCAGAAAGTCTGGGCGGAGTTGAATCACTGGTAAATCATCCGGAAAAAATGACCCACGCGAGCGTGCCAGAAGATCTGCGGCGAAAACTCGGTATTGGTCCGACCATGCTTAGATTATCGGTTGGGATTGAAGATGCAGAAGACTTGATTGCTGATCTTAAGCAAGCACTCAGCTAAATCTGAGAGGAGAATTTGTTATGGGTATGATGAGAGATCCACAAAATTGGCTTTATCCTGCGATAGAGGCCTATGCCACGGAGATGTTGGATGTAGGCGATAACCACAAACTCTATATCGAGCAATCGGGAAACCCTAAAGGTAAGCCGGTAGTGTTTGTGCATGGTGGACCTGGTGGTGGAACCTCGCCGGATCACCGCCGATTTTTTGACCCACGCAAATACCGTATAGTGCTTTTCGACCAACGCGGTTGTGGTAAATCGCTACCGCATGCCTCGCTGGAAGCAAATACCACCTGGCATTTGGTGCGAGATATGGAAAAAATCCGCACACATCTTGGGATTGCGAAATGGCAAGTCTTTGGTGGGAGCTGGGGATCAACGCTAAGCCTAGCTTATGCGATCACCCATCCAGAGAAAGTCACCGAGCTCGTATTACGTGGAATTTTCTTGGTTCGCCAAAAAGAATTAAAATGGTTTTATCAAAACGGTACATCCGAATTATTCCCTGATGCATGGGAAGAATACATCAAACCGATTCCTGTCAACGAACGCAACGACTTCATTAAGAGCTATCATAAGCGTTTGACAAGTGATGATCGTAATGTGCGGTTAGAAGCTTCGCGAGCTTGGAGTATTTGGGAAGGCGTCACTAGCGGCATGTATAATCGCTTAGAAGACGCAAAAAAATCGTTTGGTGAAGACAAATTTGCTGAGGCATTTGCTCGCATCGAATGCCATTATTTTGTCAATAAAGCCTGGCTTGAAACAGAAAATTGGCTTATCGAAAATTGTCAAAAAATAGCCCATATTCCGACGATTATTGTCCAAGGTCGCTACGATGTCATTTGTCCGATGACTTCGGCCTGGGAGTTGCACAAAGCCCTGCCACAGTCGGAGTTGTTTATGATTCCAGATGCTGGGCATTCGGCATTTGAGGTCGGGAATAGTCGGGCTCTGACAGCAGCGACCGATCGTTTTGCAAATTTATAGACCGTTTATTTTTTTCATATTTGCGGCCTCTGTAGGAGCTTTTGTGCTTAAAACAGTGATGAACTGTTTAAGCTCCTCAGGCTTCGCAATATTAAAGACATTGTAGGCACGCCAATCGAAATAATCGGTTGGTTCATAAAACGCTATATTTAGCTTTTCGGCAAATCCACGATCGGAGTTGCTGAAATCATCGGCCGGTCGACCGTCTGGTGATGGGCCATCGGAACCTTTCTTATACGCAGAATCACCAACCATAAAGCTCTCCCCCATATTAATTAATTTCCGGCATTTGGTTTGGATGCTTGTAAATAATTCCTTAGCCATGCCAATATCAGGTTTTCGGAATTCATCCTCACCAATGGCCATCGAGATCGTGTCGATTCTTGCCCCTAATTTTTGTAGTTGACTGGCCATATACTTCAGAGCGCTCGCCGCGGCTTCTTTGGTGACATAGCCCTTGGCTACACCTTGTTGATTCGAAACAACTGCAACAAGGATGTTCTTCTTATTCAGTTCCGCAATTTTTGTAGCGGCAAACGGTAGGATATAGACGTCGGTTGGATCATTAGCCGAAACGGAGCCCTTTTTTGAAATCCGCAGTGTACTATCTGCATCAAAAAAATGCGACAGTGGCTGAGGACCCTAACCGACTACAATTAATATTATTTAAAATAAGCGAGCCTCCTGTGCTTTCTGCACTAGCAAGTGTCGCGTTTGCGTTAGCCGATTTTTCAGTCGCGCGACAGCCCATAAAAAATAGTGATGAAGAAAATGCTAAGGTGTAAATTGATTTCGTAAGTGTAGGCATCTTGATTTCCTTCAAAAGTAAAGTTTTGGGACGACAGATCCACCGGACCTATATTATCACAAAAAGATTCATGGAAAAATCAACTCGGCATTAATCTCTTTCAAACGCGGTCACTTAAGATTAAGCTGTTAGGATTATAATCGATGCTTGTTGAGGTAATTACCATGAGAATGACTCTCTTATTGACGTGTGTTTTTTGTATCTTAAATGGGTGTCGAACCAGTTCAAAAAATGAATCTTTGACTGACTCTGAGCTAGCATCCGTCGC
>CAZUYQ010000176.1:0-3779 GCA_964624705.1 uncultured Polynucleobacter sp. | reverse complement strand
GACTTGTCGTCGGTACCCGCAATGCGGAGCTTGGCTGCGTCTGCGAAGCTAGCGATGGAGCCTGGGTTTTGTTCCGCTATGCGAGTATCGAGCAGAAGGTTTATAAAGTTTCGCTGGCAGTGCCCTCGCCACTCGACACTTGTGTCAAAGAAAAATCAATTCCAAACAATTGCCAGCTAAAATTTTAAGGAAATCCTCGTGAAAAAAAATCGAATTTTATTTAAATCAAAAATCATTTTTTTCCTTGTTAGTTTTACGCTAGCGAGTTCCTCGTCAGTTGTTTACGCATGGGGCGATGTTGGTCATATGACCGTGTGCGAACTAGCAATGAGTCAAGTCACACCGACAACAAAATCTGCGATCCTTAAGATTACCGACAATCGTCCGCTGAACCTCGAATGTATATGGCCAGATCAAGTAAAGAGAATTGGTAACTGGTATAAAACCTCCGGTTATCATTTTATCAATTTAGAAGAAGGCTCTGGCTGGACTCCGAGTGACCAAGTGACATCGAAGAAAGATGGCAAAACATATACCTTTGCTAATGTTGGCGACATGGTGCAGATGATCGAACATTCAAAAGATAAATTATTAAGCGGAAGTCTCACTGCAAATCAAAAACTCTGTCACCTCCGCTTTCTTGCCCATTTAACCGGTGACGCACACCAGCCGCTCCATGTGGGGCGAAAAGATGATGCCGGTGGTAACGCTATTGCTGTCACATTCAATGCCGACCCTTTGTATAAATTAAGGATATTTGGCTTTGAACGTGATGCGAATGGAGAAATGATCCAGAATGACTGCACAAAGCAAGTGTTTACCCCTTCTTTAAAATGCATGATGAGCCAGACCATACTTGAGAAAAAAGCAGACGGGTCAGTCGGGCCGCTGACCAATAACTTGCATATTATGTGGGACGATGGTTTTATCGATCAACGAGTGAAAGAAGTGGGTCACTTTTCTGCGGATCAATTTGATAAACGTGCAACGCCGGATGCATTCCAGGCTTATTTAAAGGATATCTCCCCCGCATTTGCGTCGCGGCGCAGTGAGCTTCAGTCATCGATGAGTGATGATTCTATGCGATGGTTAGAAATAACGAGTGCCCATCAGAAGTTTGCCTATAGCCTCGATGGTGTTGAAAATTCACAGGGTTTTTATAAAGCGCGCATTCCGCTCGTAAATGACCAAATTATCCGAGCTGGTTATCATTTAGCAGGAACTCTAAATATGATTTTTGATCCCAGTTTTAAAATAAATCCATATGTGCAGGTGTTTAACGAGAAGCGAACATTAGAGTTGAAAGCAAGAATCAAAGCAGGTCGAAGCACAGAATTTAAAACTGAATGCGATGAAAATATCTAATTTATGAAGGAAAATGATATGAGCGAGCGTCTTAAAATAGCTGTTGTGGGTGCGTCAGGCACGCTGGGTACTGCTGTCATCAATGAATTAGGAAAAAGACATGATATTATAAAAATTGGCCGTAAATCAGGGGATATTCATGCTGATTTTACTGATCTTGAGGGCCTCAAATCCGCATTTCTGAAGATGGGCAAGATAAATGCTGTCGTCTGCGCTGCGGGTGAGGTTCAGTTCCTGCCTTTCGAACAATTTCAAGCGGCGCCGTTCACAGAGTCTCATTATGCCCATGGATTAAAAAATAAATTGATGGGACAGGTGAATTTAACACTTGTTGCTCGCGATTATCTGCTTGATGGTGGGTCGATTACCCTAACTTCCGGTATTCTGGCGGAGCAACCGATCGCGGCCGGAACCTCGGCCAGTATGGTCAATGGCGCACTTGAAGCTTTTGTTCTCGCCTCCGCCATTGAGTTGAAGCGCGGAATTCGGATTAATATTGTTAGCCCGAACGTCTTGCAAGAATCCATGTCTGGATATGCTCCATTCTTCCGAGGATTTGATCCCGTCCCGGCGGCGAAGGCTGCTCTTGCTTTCAGTCGAAGTGTTGAAGGTCTCCAAACTGGGCAAGTTTATCGCGTATTCTAGTTGATATTTTTTTGAGGTGCGTGGCCATGAATTCTAGTCAAACCATTCCGCTATCTCCCATCGATCATGTTTTCGTGGGGCGCGACTCCTATTCTGTTGAATTTATGCTGGCATTTGATTATCGCCTAGATGCAAGTCTCTTACTTCGTGCCTTAGAACAGACTGTACGAGTTTTCTGGCCGGTGCGGGCGGATCTTGTTCTGACGTCTGACCGGTCTTATCAGTTTGTAGACCAGGGACGAGCCTTAGATTTTGCGGTTAAAGAAGACAGTCCTATACTGCCAAATTTTGAAGTTCCACATGAACTGGCCAGACTAACGGAGCCGGTTCATACGATTCCTGGTGAGCCGCTTGCAAAGTTTCGGCTCTCGTATTTTGGCCGCAAGAGTATCTTTGTTGCAAATATTTCCCACGCTTTGGTGGATGGTTACAGCTATTTCTTTTTCCTATCGATGGTTGCTGCAAATTATCGCAATCAACCGTGGCAACTGGCTTATTGGCAAACAAAGTTTATGAAGCCAGATTTGGATCGTCGAAAGCTGTGCTTGAATCAATCCCGATCAGCAACACCTATCAATCTTGTACCGGTTCAAAGAGAAGAATTTTTTAGACGCAGCGGTTTTAGCTATGCTGGTAGGAGGCATTTACCTTCGCTTACGCAATCTCGGTGGGAGTTTATACGTTTTACGCCATCTCAGTTGGCGGGGTATTTGGAAAAGTCTCAACATGACCGCCTATCCAAACACGATATTATCACGGCGATGCTTTGGCAGAGGATCGCTCGCGATTGGCATTCTAAAAATGAGTCTTTGGAATGTAGTAGTGCGTTCGACTATCGCCGTGTGCATGGTGGACTTTCTCCTCGATACTGGGGAAATGCGGTCCGCGGTACGGCTGCAAAGATGGAACGTGATGAAATTTTAAGTCTGGAAGTCACAAGCCTTGCAGCGAAGATTCGCCAGGCGACCCGGGCTATAGATCGAGCGGCTGTTCTAGACTCATTGAAATTTCTTGATGACACACGCCTCGCGCATGGACCTGACGTCTTTCTTAACGCTCACGTGTCGCATCCGAAGGAAGGACTACTCGTTACGAACTTATCTCGCATTGATCGGGGACGATTGGATTTTGGAGAAGGTGCTCCGACGCAGGTTATACCGCTAACTGCTGCACCTCGCGCAGCGATTCTTCTTTCAGATGGTGAAGATATTGTGGCTAGGCTTGGTTTGCCACTTGAATAGAGTCATATGGAGCTAAAATGCTGAATTCTTGTTTGAAACTTAGCGTGTTCACTGCCGCTGCAGTTACCTTGTTTTCTTTTGCGGCAAATAAATCTTATGCGAAAGATAGAATGGTCCTTCCGCACGCGCAGGCTAACCCTGCAGGAGCCGAGAACGTCTTTGATACAAGCCAAGAGAATGTTGACCGCGTATTTTACAGGGCTCTTGATAGAGCCGAAGAATATGCAAAATCTTTGGGCGCAGACTCAATTGCTGCCGAGGGTAGCGGTGAATTGGTAAAAAGTATCGGACGAAGAAAAATCATCATTTTTGAAACTCAGAATATTTATGTCTTCGTCTCAAAAGATGGAAAGATGCAGAAACTCAAGGCAGCCGCGGTTTTGCCGGAAGTTGAGCATTTAAGAAAATTGTATAGCTCAGAGAAACTCTTTTCTTTTATGAAGATAGGTATCGACCGAGCCTTAAAGAAGTAGTAACTGGCCTACGCAATTGTGGTTGTAGGCTACCTTTCTTAAGAAATCACAGCGG
>CAZUYQ010000175.1:4190-7987 GCA_964624705.1 uncultured Polynucleobacter sp. | reverse complement strand
ATTTATCGAAACCCTGGAAGAGAAATCTTCCAGGGTTTTTATTTTGTCGTTTTTAAACGATTTAGAAATATAAAAGCGTCAACCTGAGTCAAAGCCGAAGCCGCTCGCTCATACAGATGTTTCGCCCCCTGACGGGGCTCAACATGACGGGTACGATTTTAAATCCGAAAAGCCTAGTTTTTCCGAAGTTCGTCAATCACTACAGTTAAAGATTCTGGTGGAATATGCGGAAGCAAGCCATGACCGACATTAAAAATATGTGCACGGGCAGAAGTTTTAGCTTCAGCTTTAATTCCTCGAACTAATGAACGAAGGGTTTGATCATCAGCAAGCAGAGCTTGAGGATCTAGATTTCCCTGAAGGGTTACGCTAAGTCCCGCTCCTGAAAGAATTTTTCCGGCCTGACTTAATCGTGTACGCCAATCCACTGAAATAACATCCGCCGCACATCCTGATAATTCATACATCCGATCAGATCCTTGGCCGGGGTAGTAAATCATTGGAACCTTTGATTGAGCTTTGACGGTGGAAATAATTTTGTTTGTGACGGGGAAAATCAGTTCACGATAAACTTCAGGAGAAACCTGACCTGCCCAAGTATCAAAAAGCATTAAAGCATCAGCCCCAGCTTTGACCTGCATATTAAGGTAATCAATTGTGACTTCAGCCAGCTTATCTAAAAGACCGCGAATGACGTCAGGAGCTGTAAAAATTAATTTTTTGACTTCAGTAAATTCTTTCGAGCCTTGGCCTTCGATCATATAGCTGGCTACCGTAAACGGCGCGCCTGCAAAACCAATCATTGTTTGTTCGGGTTTTAATTTCGTTTTGGTAAGAGCGATCGCGTCACCCACAAATCCAAGATCTTTTGTTGCATCAGCACGGTGAAGTGCGTGGACGTCGTCCATAGAACGAATTGGCCTATCGAGTTTTGGTCCATGGCCTTTATCAAAGGTCAGGGTTTGGCCCATTCCCATACAGGGAATCAAAATATCTGAGAAAATAATCGCAGCGTCGAGATCATAGCGACGAAGAGGCTGCCAAGTCACTTCGGCCGCGAGATCAGGACGCTTGCACATCGTTACAAAATCATGGCCGGCGCGGACTTCGCGGTATTCGGGCAGATATCTTCCTGCTTGGCGCATAAACCAAACCGGATAGCGGGATGGCTGTTTACCTAGTGCTGCTGCAATAAGCGGCTTGTTATGTATGGTGTCGGTCATGAAATCCATCCTGTTCGTGAGGTTTGTTGAAGGCAGAGACTAGCAACCGCGAAGATTTTTTTCAATCATTTGGACTAAAATCCCTGAAATTCAGGGCGCGGCAGAATTTGCCTATTAAGAAAAGAGCTGCAAAGGGCGATAGGCGAACACTATACGACGTCTAGAGTTAAGGATATGGAATGGCTCGTGCAATTTTAAATGAACAGCTACTTCAGCAATGTAAGCATCGCTATCGTTCCCTCGAGGTCGAATTGAATGATGCTGCACGCAACGGTGCTATTCAATCAGTCGATTATGCAAGACGACTATCCGCGCTCCAAAAATTAGGCCAACAAATTACAAGTTTAGAGGTTGTATCGGCGACTACCAAAATAACCGCTTCGCACCCGGGGATTATAGATTTACCTCTTCTCGGTGAATGTTCCAAAGCAGAACAAAAAGTAATTCTTAGCGCGTTGTCTGAAAGTAAGAAGCTGATAGATCAGCTCACTCTAGATACTGAAAAACTAATGACTTACGCGAGTGCGGCTACATCTGAAAGTGGAAATTGGATTAAAATTGCCTTCAGGCTCTCTTGGCTAAGAACCAGGATGAGTTGGACCGAACGGCAGTTAATCTCAACTAGATCACTCAGAGATGTCTTGGAATCGTTTATTCGAAAAGTTGCTCCTAATAAACCCGGGTTGCATCCGAAGGTTGATTTGGTGGAAGCCTTCCGTGAATTTGAGACAACAACGTCTAGAGTTGCAAACCTTCGGACCAGATTACGAAGTGAGCTTGCCAAGAATTTTGATCAAGAAAAATGGCTTGATCGCTATGAAGATAGCCGTCGGCAATCGTCGACACCAATTCCTCCACCTGCTCCTGCTGAAATCGAGGCTGTGAAACAAGGTATATCTGGAGATGTCCTAAAAAGAGCAAAGGATGCAAGAGAGCGTCTCGTGATTGCCGGTAAGCTGGCTGATTCTCTAACAACCGAAAGAAACTCAACGGCCATCGCGCAACAGAAACTAACGGTTCCTACTCCAAAACCGAAGACAAAAGCTAACGGTAAAGGAGCTCGCAAATGAGCAGAATCTGGGATCAAGAATTTATTGCGCTCCAAAATGATATCCGTCAATTAACTAAGCAGGCTGAACGTCTTGCTGATCCGCGTGAATTTGATGCAGTAAGTTTGCTAAGAAAAGATTTGGATGAGAAGTTCGGGGCATTCGTGGTGAATCATGACCGCTTACTTCAGGTCTTGCGGCGTAAATGGAATGTGGGGCGTGCGCATGCAGCCACACTCTTTTGGGGTAAGCAGTATCTCACAAAGATAAAAATGTTAGCGGACGAGTTCACGGCTTTGCAGAATCGTAAAATGTGGCTTCGACTTTTACAGATGAGGTTTTCTGGTGCATTTGGCTCTGAAAAAGCGAACTTAGAAGCTCAGCATCTTGTTGATCTGGTCGTTAGAAGACAGCATTTGACTCAAGTCGAACAAGCTTTAACAGCCGATTTGGATGCGGTCGCTGGTCAGCGTATGAAATTACGTCAGGAATATGAACGTATAAGCATCGCAGATCAGAATTGGTCTGCTTCTGTCTCGATGCATGGGAGACTAGGCCTAGATGTTCTTGATTCTTCTAAGAATCCTTCGACAAAGGCTTTGCAGGATCTTTTGAAAATGGCCTCGGTACCACTTAGACATCCGCAAGAAAGTATGTGGCTTAAAAAGGTCAGCAATGATTTGGATGAGAAGTCTGAAGAACTCTTAGATCAGTGCAAAATATTGGCAGCTGACTATGTTCAAAAGGGTAGGGAAGCCGTTGACAGCAATTCTTTGAATCAGTTTAAACATGCTATAAATCAAGTCAATGACCTGAATCTCGAGGTTTCGAAGAAACTGAAGCTTCTATTTTCAGAGCGAATTGCTCCTGCCCGTCCCAAAATGGTGCAAAACAGTGTAAAACAGGCTAAAACAGAAGAGCGAATATTTAATTGAAGATGATGTCGCTGATGGTCTTATTGCCGTCTGCATCTCTGGCTTTGCATGAGGAATATGAATATGACTGGAACTCCTTTAACTCGCCTGTCCGAAAATGAATTGATGTTTATGTCGGAAGTCGACAAATTTGCCGCGTCTAAGATTAAGCCCAAGGTTCACGAGATGGATGAAGCTGAGAAGATGGATCCAGCTATCATCAGTGGTTTGTTTGAGATGGGACTTATGGGGATTGAGGTTCCGGAAGAGTTTGGGGGTGCTGGCGGAAATTTCTTTCTTTCTATATTAGCAATCGAAGCTCTGTCCAAAGTTGACCCTTCAGTCGGTGTTCTCTGTGATGTGCAGAATACTTTGGTAAATAATATTTTCCACGTCTAGCAACTAAAGAAATTGGCTCATACTGCCTTACTGAGCCAAATTCAGGTTCAGATGCATTTGCGATGAAAGCTCGTGCCTATGATGAGGGCAGCCATTGGCGCCTAGAAGGTAAGAAAATCTTTATTACGAACGCTATGGAAGCCAATATCTTCGTGGTGTTCGCAAATATTAACCCTGAAGCTGGGTACAAGGGTATTACGGCGTTCATTTGT
>CAZUYQ010000175.1:3773-4099 GCA_964624705.1 uncultured Polynucleobacter sp. | reverse complement strand
GAAGTGATTCTCGATAATATCAAAGTCCCAAAAGAAAATGTTCTAAGTGAAGTCGGCAAGGGTTATAAGATCGCAATTGAGACCTTAAACGAAGGTCGCATTGGCATCGCAGCTCAGATGCTTGGTCTTGCGCAAGGCGCCCATGCTGGTGCGATGCAATATGCACGTGAGCGCGTGCAGTTTGGTAAGGAGCTTCGTGATTTTCAAGGCATTCAATTCTCGCTGGCTGATCTTGCGACTGAGATCGAAGCAGCAAAACTTATGGTTTATAACGCTGCAAGACTTAAAGATGCTGGTGAAAACTTCATTAAAGAAGCTGCCATGGC
>CAZUYQ010000175.1:0-3763 GCA_964624705.1 uncultured Polynucleobacter sp. | reverse complement strand
GCTGTTTTCTGGAAACGTTGCAGAAAAAGTAGCTTCAAGAGCTCTGGAAGTTTACGGTGGATACGGATTTATCAAAGAGTTCCCTGCAGAGAAATTCTACCGTGATGCCAAAATTGGTAAGCTTTACGAGGGGACTTCGAATATGCAACTTTCGACGATCTTCAAATTGATTGACGGACAAATGAAGTGAAATCGAAATTTAAGTCTCTAGACTTACTAATAATGTTTTTGCTAGTGGTCACATCTCTTATGAGTGTGGCCACTGCCGCATTTAGCAAAGAAAAAACTGAGGCAAAATTAAATCTTATCGAGAGAACACTGCCAAAAGAAGTTGGGGACGACTTTTGTAGGGGTGATTTTTCGTTCCGAACTTTATGGACTAGAAAAATCTATGATGCACAAGTGGAAGGTGTTCTGATCCGCACCGCAGATAAAGGTATGGTCCCTGCAGGCATTGCCGAAGTACGAGCTAAAGACTTGGCTAAGTCTCTCGGTCATGGTGGTTATGCCAGTGGCGTTTGTAGGAACGGAACCGCTTGGGCTGCAAGTTTGCCAAGTCATGTTCCTCTAAACTTGAATACTAAGAGTCGTGTTCTAGATCTAAATCTTAGGCCAAGGTGTGATGGGACGCTTGAAGTGAATTGGGCTCACTCCGACGTCGGAGTGTCGCAAAAAATAAAAGCAGTTGGCTCAGGTTATTCTCTGCCGTTAAAAAAAGACGGTTTTGTTTCGGTCGTGTGTAATCATAAGAACAAACAACTGGGGCCCGTCGAATTTTTTTTGGCGCCTGTCGGTAGCCCTAAACTTGAACTTCCGGAAGTTAAAGCACTTATCGGCAGTGAATCAAGCCAAAAGGTTTTGAATTGGGTTAATTCGCTACGTCGCAAAGAAAAACTTCGCGAAGTTATGTTGTCCGATGAATCATCGAAGACGGCAGAAATTCTTTCAGGTGATGATGCGGTCGCGCATAATATGGCGAAGCTAGTAAATGAGCAAAAAAGGCTTAAAAATAAAGGTTTGATATTGCTTGGCGAAGATCGTTCTCGTGCGGCAAGCTTAGAGGAAGCGTTGACTCTGCTGTGGTTCTCACCCGTGCACCGGGATTTGCTTTTGAATGTCGATGCAAAATATCTAGGTATAATGGTGAAACAAGACCGAGAAACATTTGTCGAGTTAGTCTTCGTAAATTCAAATTAGCCCAAAAATCAAGAACGCTTACTTCGTCTGATATAAATAAGCTTTTCAACTTCGGCGATGATGTTCTCATTCTTATCATAGATGTGAACTATAAAAGTTTCTTCAGTTTTACCGTTTGTCTCTGCACGAGACTTGATTTCCGAAATTTTTTCGTGAGTGATGGTAAATGTCGCGTGCACCGTGCCTTTACCGGGTTTTAGGAATTTAATAGAAGCCGCCTTGTCCCAGACGACAAAGTCGCGGCCAAGATGATGCAATAAAATTCCCATGTAAAATGGATCACACATGGAATAAAGGGATCCACCAAAATGAACACCGGCAATATTACGATTGAAAGGGGTTTCTCTAAGTTCGACACGAATCGATGTCATATCTTTTGATGTAGATTTCACTCGGATCCCGGCACCCATAAATGGCGGCCAGAAATTGATACCGGTGCTCATCATCCATTTAGCGAAATGAAGCTTCCAGCTTTTTTGATCGCTCATGAGGTAAAACCATTATGATTTTCGTAGGCAGTTAAGCAGTTAACCATCAGCATGGCAATGGTCATAGGACCGACGCCACCAGGTACAGGCGTAAATGCGCCGGCCACCTCTAGTGCTTCCGAAGGCATGACATCACCGGTGAGTTTTCCGTCATCATTCTTGTGCATACCGACATCGATCACGGTGGCGCCAGGTTTGATCCATGACCCGCGAACAAGATGTTTTGCGCCCGCTGCGGAAACAAGAATATCTGCATCGCGACAAAGTGATTCAGGGTTCACGGTTTTTGAATGAACACAGGTCACTGTTGCTCCGGCATGCATCAAAAGCAGTTGCACCGGCAGACCAACGAGGACGCTGCGGCCAATGACTACTGCACGCTTGCCCATTGGATTAACGTCTGAAGCTTTAAGTAGTTCCATCACGCCTGCAGGTGTACAAGGTCTTAAAGCAGGTAAATTCCAGCACAGGCGGCCTTCGTTGTAGAACGATAGACCAACGACGACTTTGGACGGGAAAAAGGCACCCACTGTTGCGACGCGATCAATATGCGACGGCATTGGCAGCTGTGGTAAGATTCCATCAACGTCGAGATCCTTATTGAGTTCGTTTATCAGTTTGAGGATGTCACTTTGCGATGTCGATGCCGGTAATCGAAACGTCTTTGAGGAAATGCCTGCTTCAGTGCAGGCTTTTTCTTTATGTTTAACGTAAACCTGACTCGCAGGATCGTCTCCAACTAAAAGAACCGCTAGACATGGTGGTCTGCGGTTCGCTTCAGTGTGTTTCGCCACGCGGATTTTTACCTGTTCGCGGATGGTTTTTCCGATCGCAGTGCCGTTGATAATCTTTGCCGTCATGAGAGAATTGCCTCGCTCGCTGAAATGACAGATTCGACTAAGTTAGTATCGCCATCCAGGCTCTGACCATAACCATCACCACAGAAGGATAGATGTTGTTCCTGAACCTTTTCCATTTTAAGGCGATCGAGATGTTTGCGTTCGCTGAGGGTTGGAGATTGAGCCCAGCTCACCGGCATGAGTGCTACGTGTTCGATTCCTGTTTTTATTTCAGGAAGTGCCGCGATCAGTTTTCGATGAGCTCGTTTTAAGCGTTTTACCGCTTTAACTACGTCTGGTGCAACCACAGACATTTCATAATCGATGGTTGCTTGAAAAACAATTTCTGTGGAAGAGATTGTCGCTTGGATGCTCTCTGCAGGTATAAAAATTAACTGAGGAAGATCCGATACATCGCCTGATTCCACGGGACAACTTAGGATTACCGCGCTTACAGGTTTCGTTTTACTGACAATAGTAGCGAGTGATGACGGCCAAAGAGTTTTCGGCAGCCACTGCGATGCAGTCCATGGCGGTTGTGCAACAACGAGCGAGCTTGCACAGAAATTTCCTTGAGCAGTGTCAACAGACCAGGTCTTGTTTTCTTTTGAGTATTCAGCATCGATGATACGAGCATTTGTAAAAAGAACAAGCTGACCGCGTTCGATAAGTGGTTTTATAAGTGCTGCGAAAGCTTTTTGCCAATCACCCGAGTACATGTGTGAGGTGAAAGATGAAGCTCGCTCAGCGATACCGCCTGGACTTGATTCCCATATATTTGTGATCCCGAAAGCTTGTGAGTAAGTTTCTAGAACTAAAGTCGCAGGGCTTTTACGAGGCGATTTCCATTTGTTAGCAAAGGTTTCATCAAAGCTGTCTTCGGCAGCCATAAGCGTGGAAACTTCTGACCATTGCCGCGCCGCAGCAAGTCCCCCAAGTGCGCGTGCACCTCGTTCATTACAGAGGTCGGCGGTATCCAATTCCGTGAGCTTGTTGCCAGCAAGAATAGCCGCGCGAGTAAGACGGTTATTTACAAGAGACGGCAGATCGTCAGCTTCAGGATCGGTTTTAAGGGCCTGGTTCCAAAATTCATAAAGGCGAGGAGTGACAGCGTGAAAACCGTAACCATATTCGGAGACTTGACCGCCCGTTACCATGCGACCACCGAGGCGGGGTTCTTTTTCTAAAATGACGACTTTAGTGTCTGCGGAAGCTGTGCAAATTTTATGGGCAGCAAGG
>CAZUYQ010000174.1:0-8020 GCA_964624705.1 uncultured Polynucleobacter sp. | reverse complement strand
GCAAGAATTACGGAGAGCTTGCGCATCATTTCTTTGATCAAAGTTATTCTAGATTTGTCTCCGCGATTACTCTGCCTTTCACCGAAGATACGGGGCCGGTCGCTCCTCCAGCCGGTTGTCGGATTGAACAGATTGTTTTTCAGATGAATCCAACAGTCCCTGAAGATCGGTTGTTTACTGTGAATTTAGATTTATTTTCAAAATTGGATGTTAAAAATCAGGCGGCATTGATTCTGCATGAGGTCATTTATCACGAGCTAGCAGCCTTAATGTATTTCTCTACCACCAGTACACATGCACCAGGAGTTCGAAGGCACCCTAATTCTTATTATGTTCGTTATTACAATGAGCGCGTTCTAGCTAAATCCTTTGCAGGGATGACACCAGAAGAATACGTATTGAGATTTTCACAGCATCCAGGATTCACTTTCGATTCTCGCTATCCAGAAAATACGAGTTTTATGAATTGTGGTAGACATGAAGTGATCTGGCAATCTACCAAGCTGGATTTATGCCGAAGTTCTAGTGAACTTGTAAATGGTGTGCCTCGTTTAACTGAGCTCGTTATTTTAAAGGGTCAGGATACGATTTTGACGGCTGGTAATTTCTCCATACCACTATTAAGAATAGATGATGAACACATGACGACTATTAATTTTTCTTATTATTCAAGCGGTAATGTAAGCGAGATAAAATATGGCCCTTATGGTGTATCCAATCAGACGACTGCGAAAATTTCATGGGATGTGCATGGTAATACCGTTCATAAAGGCGTCGGTTTGGTAAGATTCGATGATTCTTTTGCCCCAAAAGTAACTCAACTTTGTGATAGGGACATTGTTGGTATTAAGCATACATGGCAAGACAAAGTCTTTTCTCTTGTAAATGACTCTTATCGGAATGAATTCAATATGCTTGAGCTATGTTCGCAATTTGATGACTCTGGCCAAATTGTTTCCATGCATAGTAGTAATAATCATTTCGGTATTGGCCATAGAAACAAAATTAAGACGCCAATATTAAACTTCAGTTTTAGGTCATTTAAATCTTATAAGCTTCTCGCTCCTGTAATTCCTGATCGCTATGCAGAAATGACAGAAGTGTTGGATTTTTGTCCTTTTCCAAGCGAAGTCTATATGTGTGACGGTTCTGATTTCATTTCGCTTATTTTAGATAATGGTCTTAGTCCAGTAAGTGGTGTTGCAAAGACGTTTTATCTTAGGTTAGTTGGCGACGATATTGCACAGTTTAAAGGGGAGGTGACCTTTTCAAAAACTTTAAACATTAGTTCGGCAATCCTTGAATCCGAAGCGGTACTGACGACCATTGACCACAAACGTTATACGTTTAAAGCTGGCACAAAACTGGAGCTAACGGACGACGGACTTGTGAAATCCTGGAAACTTCCTTGAACGAAGGTGCTGTCTCTGTGTCTAATGTTATTAGTAAGAAGGCTTATTCGATTCTTCGTCACAACGGAGTTGAAGTGGGCAAGAAGATTTCCTCGGGAAAAAGCTTTGTAAACGTTAAAATATTTCAATATGTTTCAGTAGCGACGCTAGTGAAATGCTACGTCGCTTGTTAACCTAATCGAATCAATCCATCAAAATTTTCTTTGTTACAGAGAATGGCAGTTACTAAAGAAGTAATTTGCGATCTCACGAGCAGGCTCTGCAGAAAATTTGACAATTCGACCTCTGAGCCCTTTAGCAATTGTCGGTCATATATTAGATAGACTTGCAAGAATCGATTCGATGGCCAGCAAGAATTACGGAGAGCTTGCGCATCATTTCTTTGATCAAAGTTATTCTAGATTGGTTAGCGCGAGGGCGCCAATAAAAACAGTTTAAACGATTTTCCCAGACCATAGAGATTCTAAAAACTCACGCCACGGGTAGATCAATATTCCATCGTCTGTCGTGCGCAATTGCCGATCTTGCGAAACAAGATAAAAATTTTGTACGAGTTTCTCTTCTTTCAATGCCCTTAAACCTTTAAGATGCTTATCAATAGCAAGTTCGGTTGCTTTAATTTCAATAGCCGCCTTCTTGCCGACAATGCAATCGACCTCAAACTGCGAAGTAGATCGCCAATAGCACAATTGATCATGTTTTCGATTGTAAAGTAGATATGCACGAATTTCTCCCACGATGAAATGCTCAAACGCATCTCCAAAATCCTTTGATTTGGGAAGAATCTGTCCACGTTTTGCTAGGTGATTTGCAATACCCACATCAAAAAAATAAAATTTACTGCGTGTAATCGCTTTGCGTATTTTTGTCCCAGTAAATGCAGGGAGCTTGTAGCCGATAAGAGTATCTTCTAATACCGAAATATAATTTTCAATGGTCCTAGCGGGCACACCAGCATCTGAAGACAAATCCTGGAAATTTATTTCTTTTCCGTGACTCAAACCCATTGTATCTAAGAAACGAACAAATGCTTCAATATTGCGTGTCAGAGCTTCGGCCTGAACTTCTTCACGTATGTATAGGTTGATATACTGATTTTGTTCTTCGACAAAGTCCTCACTATTGTAAATATAAGGCAACCCACCGCGCTGCAGATAGCGCAAAAGATCTAAGTTTTGAATTTCCGGATACACTAATGGACATAGATGCGCTTGCCAGGCCCGCCCGCCGAGTAAATTTGCAGCTCCACGTTTGAGCTTCCTCGCACTGCTACCCGTCAGCAAAAAACGTAAGCCTTTCGATTCAATTAATCGATGAACCTGATTTAATAATTTTGGTAGTCGCTGTATTTCATCAACTACGACAACTTTCTGCTTATCGCCATGTTCACCCAAAAGTGCGGGATGCCTGATCAAATCACTGAAAGTATTTTCGTTCAAAAGATCAAAGACGACAGCATTTTTAAGCTGCTGCCTTACGAGGGTCGTTTTCCCTACGGAGCGCGGCCCGAAAAGAAATAAGGATTTCTTTTCTAGAACATTGATAATATTAAGGTTTCTGATGAATTGAGTCATATGGGACTATTATGCCATTTATCATGATAATCGGCAACTATGTCCTCCGCTTACTTTGTCTCATAAACTCTATGCCGGGATGCTGTTTTAGAAATACGTCGAAATTATTTACCGCAACAATTTTTATGAATGATGATATCACTTACTTTGTAGTCATTATTTAGCAAAAAAACGATCTGCCAAGTTTCCGGCGAGTCAATTTCACCGCCTGAAATGATGTAAGTCGGGATCAATTCAGAAAAATAGAAACCGCTAAATCCGCCGAGCGATTCCCGGATGTCACGACGAGACTTGCCGAGCCATTTGCTTTTTTGCCGTACTAATGAAGACGCCATTTTAGCGCGAGTGACAACATCTCCTTGTTTAAATCGATCGATATTGAATTCTTCTTTCCCCCATCGAGACTCAGCTGCAATAGGAGTCATAGTTTTACCAAACCAAAATTGACTTGCAAGGGCACCGTTGCTCTTGCAAAAGAATATAAGAGTTAAGAATATAAATAATTTCATCGCATTTTTTCCTTGGATTTTGGTTTTAGAATTACAAGACGTCGAGCATTTAAATCTAATTTAAATTCTTCCATCAAGCTGGGTCCCAAACACTTGTTTTGTTTTTTTAAACGCTCACATGCCAGTAAACCGGCCCGGTTGTTGGCCAGATCCATAGCTTTTTCTTCAATGGGTTGATCAGCGTCATCTTCGTGAGCGTCAAGAATTTTTTGTGCGATTTCAGGTCCATCGATGTTACTTAAAAGACCAGCCCAAACGTAGTGCCTACATGCGTCACTTTCGTCGTTAGTGTCACTAAATCGATAAATGTTGTTACATAAAGCCTCCGCCTTGAATGAATTCGCATACGCCCTTACTGCGATACCAGGTTGTTCTCCCACAAGTGGCGGGTCGGCAAGGTTATCGCCAGGATAAATATCAACTGTATTAAAAAAAGCCACGCCACCGTAATCCAGTTCGCACAGCTCGGGGCAAAAAACAGGGCAATGTGCAGTTGATCGATCAGTTTTGAGAAGCATGCAGTCATAGGTACAGGCAAAGCCTGGTGAAATTATTGCATTGCGAAACCAGTCGATGCAAATTTGATTGGAAAATGAGACTGCTGCATAGGATATGTTACTTAATAAAAATAAGTCAGCGCAAAATAGAAACCGGAGTCTCATTATAAATCCCCAATCTATATAAGTAACCGCGAGGTTTCAGGTGACGAGATAAACAGCCTAAAGTTTATCATTTTTGTGTTTTAAAAGTAATTTTCGAAAATTATAAACCCGTCTCAATAGCCTTAAGGGGTCCACGCGTGAAAAGCGTGGCTTACATGTCTACTTCCTTGAACGAAGGTGTTGTCTCTGTGTCTAATGTTATTAGTAAGAAGACTATTAGAATATAGCCAAGAAATAATGTACAACGGTCTATGTGCGTCTAGAAGACTAAAACTTAGAGAAAATGAGGAGACTTCACATGCTTTATGAAATTACGGTTCCGCAATATATTAAGATGCTCGGTAATCTTTCTGCGATTTTGGATAAAGGTGCAGCTTATGCTGAAACAAAGAAATTTGATGTGGATGTATTGCTGCAATCACGACTTGCTCCAGACCAATTTAACTTTATCAGGCAGATTCAAATTGCCTGCGACACAGCAAAGCTTTCTGTTTCTCGTGTAACCGGTAAAGAAGCCCCGGTTCATGCGGACACTGAGAAGACTCTTCCGGAGTTAAAGGCACGGATTGATAGTGTGCGTTCTTACCTAGAATCTTTTTCCGAAAAAGATTTTGCACAGGCGGATACTATTAAGGTCTCGCAACCTCGTTGGGATGGTCAGTATTTAAATGGTCGGGAATTTGTGATTGAACATGCACTGCCGAATTTCTACTTCCACATTACGACGGCTTATTCGATTCTTCGTCACAACGGAGTTGATGTGGGCAAGAAAGATTTCCTCGGAAAAATGCCTTATAAACGTTAAAAAACTTTTTTGAGACTATTCTTCTAAATCGACGCGTAGCGCCATTGCTGGCGTCGATTTACTATCGACGTCGCATCGAAGGCCCTATCTTCTGAGGAGGATTAGATGCAATTTCGATCCTAAGAGTTCAAAACTTCAATTCACTGAGCTGAACCCGCTGCATCTTAAATCCTTCTTTCTCGATCAACACAATCAAGCTTTGCGGACCCATCATATGCGCGGCGCCGACGGCAACGAAAGCGTCGCCTTTACTTAGGATATCCTTCAATTTAGGCAGCCATAGTTGATTTCTTCTGGCAATGAGATCGGGATAAATAGCAGTCATTTCTCCGTCTGTCGCTCGGTCGATCTGGTCAAAATTTCCGGATTTATAGGCAATCGCTAGGTCGTAGGTTTTTGCGATTTCTGTTTTGACATCTTTTAGGGGATTTTTGGTTAGGTAGTTTGAAAATTCTGCGGCGGTCATTTTGTTTTTAGGCGAGGTGTTTTTTATCGCCTTTAAAGCGGTCATAGCTTCTTCAGGAGTTTCTAGGAGTACGAGTTTTTTCTTTTCCTCTTTTGACTCCGCCATCAAATCTCGGTCAAGACTAACATGGTTATCGGTGAGTACCAGTGATCTTAAATTGATGTACACACTGTATGCATCGCTTGGCGTTAAACAGGCAACGCCGAATTCTCGGAATGGCAGTAAATCATAGTTGTAGACGTTCCAAGCCGTTGGAGTCAGGGTCTCATCCAGGCAGGGTTCTTCTGGATCGTCTTCTTTGTCTTCGTCCTTTTTTTCTTTTTCTTTATCTTTATCTTTTTCTTCATCAAGTACAAGAGTACTCAGATTGAGTGAGCCATCGGACTCGTAGACATGTGTATTTGACTTGCGAAATAAACTATGGACAGCATAGGGCAACTCATCAGCCGAGATCGCCACATGCATGGTTCCGAGCAAGTAGGAAGTCCTGCCAGATTTTTCGATGCGCCATAAGAATGGTGCATTAAACTTATGCTGCGCGAGGTTTTTTCGAAGTGGTGCCTGTTCTTCGGAAATCTGAGCTCTGATAGCATCTTGCTTGGCTCGCCATGCAATCATTTCTTGCTCGCTGGGACGGTTAAAAGTGACGCAGGATGCGCTGAGGCAAATTGTAGCGAACATGAGAAGTAGTCGAGACATCATAGTTTCCCTAGCATCAAAGCTTTTTAGGTTTGTAAACTTCTTTAGCATCGACGCTAAGACTTTTCCTGGATTGCATATGAATCGCCGTGAGCTTATGGCCGTAAACGCAGCCCGTATCCAACTGGATCCAGCGATTTTTAAAGCTTCGCTTTACTTTTTCGCTAGGCGTATGACCGCTAAAATGCCAGAGCTTTTTATGGACCGATTCCTCCGGCAGCACACGATTCCATAGGCACTGATCAACAGCTTTCTGAATGGAAATTCGGTCGGCTTTGGGATTTTGGAGAATATCGTAATGCTCGCGATGCATGTGTGCATGACTGACAATTCCATGTGGGGTCTCGACGGCGACAGGACATGTTATGAGAAACTGCAGATGTTCAAGTGGAACATGCATAGCACAGCCAGCATCATCCAAAGTCGTACCATAACTCTTCATCGTCGTTTCACCGCCATTTTGTTGCCAACGCTCACGAAGAGATTTCATAACTTTACTGAGATCTTTGGTTGTTGGCCGAATTCCGGGATTGGCGTTCTCAAATAACTCAGCATCCGAGATCAGGTAATCGGGCCAGGTGATCCCCGATTTTTTTAGTCCTTCGCGTCTGCTAGTTGCATTCACCAGCAAAAAATACCATTCGTGATTACCAAGAATTGCAATATGACTGCCGCTGGCGACACCCTCTGTGACATGTTGAATGACCTCTTTGGACTTGGGGCCGCGGTCACAGTAGTCACCCACACAAATGATTAGCGGTTGCTGCTTTTTCTTGATTGCATGAGCTTTGATAATGTCTTCGAGTTCGAGTAATTCATCGAAACAGCCATGAATATCGCCGATGACATAAAGACTTTTGCCGCGAGTTTCTGCGATGCTAAGAGATTGAAGTGCTTTCAGAGATGTTGTGGACATAGCAACCTCTTTTCAGTGACCAAATACTCCCTTAGCGAACTCGGAAGATAAAATAGAACTTGGAGCGCCGTGTGCAACGAGTCTGCCATTTTCCATGACAAGGATGTCATCACTCTGCTCTGCCGCCGCACGGCGGTGAGCTATCATAATGACACAGATTCCTGATGCGGCCAATCGCCTGAGCGATTTCAAAACTTCCGCCTCAGTCACGGGATCTAGAGCACTGGTGCCCTCATCCACAAGAACAAAAGGGCAGTGATGATAGATGATACGTGCGAGTTGTAGGCGCTGAGCCTGTCCACCAGATAACTGCACACCATCGGGACCAATTTTGGTCTCAAGCCCTTTGTCTAAGCGTGAACTATCAAGTGCAAACTGTGCTGCGTTAAGTGCTCGCTCTATTTTAGCAGGATCGTAATCGAGATGGGGATAACTTACGTTACGACCCAGGCTTGTCGGTATAAGTTGGACTTGTTGAGGCATACTAACCATATCAAGGGAGCGGTCTTTCCACTCAGCACCATAGGTACCAAGGATCGCATTTGCGTCCGTATTGCGAAGCCCCAGAATACTATTAAGAATCGTGCTTTTGCCGGCACCTGATTTTCCGACTAAGCAGTAGATTTTGCCACCATGAAACTCATAGGAAAAATTTCGCACAGCGGGTTGTGCGGCATTCTTATGATAGTTGACAGTTAAATTACGAATTGTCAGCAGGTTATTTGTCGACGCGGTCAGTTTTAAGTTATTTTTGACGACTGAGGATGAAGTTGCTTTTTGTAAGACTTGATGAATATGCAGAAGTCTTGTGCCTGCAGCATTGCCTTCGTTATTTGAATTCAGATATCGGCCTAGTTTTGCCGCTGACTGAGCAAAGAAAGCCAGGCTCGAAAAAAACGACATCACGATTCCGCCTGAAATAGCACCAGAGGCAATATCCGAGAAAGCAACCCAGAGCGCCAGGCTCATTGCGAGAA
>CAZUYQ010000173.1:0-8157 GCA_964624705.1 uncultured Polynucleobacter sp. | reverse complement strand
GGCTGGTGATATCACCCGCCGGTCTTCGACCCTGGTGGGTTCGCCCGCAGACCCCCTAAGCCGGCCTTCGGATTGCGCCGTGAGAGTTTTATAAATCGCACCTCCTATAAAGATAGGGGGGTAGTTCCGTGCCAACTTTTGGCGTGAAGAAAAACCGCAGACAATTCGCGGGCGGGCAAAAATTGTGGCTCCTGAACGGTCCAAAGACTGGGCCGCCAAAAGGGCAAACAGTCCAGAAGTTGGACATCCAGCCATCCCATCGCAAGACAAGTCCAGCAGCCACAGCGGCCACCGTCAAGGGCAAGCCTCGCATCCGCTCGGTGGCCTTCTTCGAGTCAGCGGGGTTGCGGTACCACCACTCGGGAGCTCCGAGGGAACGCTTTCCGGATCTCAATGCGAACCAGCGTACCAATCAGTGACCATGGTTAGAACTTCCCGCATACCTTCCGCACCCGTTTGATTCTGTTTATTTAGCGCGTGATCGGCACCCTCTCGCCGATCGACAGTCACGTTGCGCCCGAGGCGAACGAGTTCTGCTCGATTCACGTCAAAGGCCTCGACTGGAACAGACGTATCCTTGGTTCCGTGGGCCAGGAATACTTTTGCGCTGGTCTTCTTTAACTGCTCCAAAGTCGATGTGGAAAGAAACGAGGACCAGCGGCGATAAGGATGTCCCCAAAGCAGAGCCGACCAATTAGAAGGATCTGCCAAAACAGCCTGATATTCAGAAAATATGCTATTGACGGCTGCTTCTCGTTCGTCAGGAGGAAGGTTCTGGTTGGCCGTGCGGACGTTGGATGCAATGTCGAAGAGTTGATTGGGACCACTGCCGGAGAGTATCGCTGCATGCGTAACTGCGGAGTTTATAGCTGCAAGCGATGCTACCGCTATTCCGCCTTCAGAGTGTCCGACTGCCAAAACTTTGTCTGGGTCAACATTGAGGTTTTGTTTGGCATATTTGACGGAGGCATTCAATGCTTCGACCCAGTTTTCCAGCGTATGTTCCTTCTTAAATTCATCGGTGCAATCTTCGGCGGTTCCGGGATGTGCTGGGGCATCTAGGAACGTTACTCCCGGCTTTTCGACGACCATGACGCGAAAGCGATCGCGAGCAACGCTCAGAAGTGTATTTTGATGCCAACCCGAGATTTGCCCTTGTGAATTTAGTTTGAACACAGACGAACAGCCCGACCCCTGGATAATCAAGGCGAGCGGCCTGGTTCCCGTATCCCTGGATGCGTAGAATTCGACGGTTCGGCCCAGTGAATCCTGCACCCGAAACCGTTCAAATTGCGTTCCTCGGACGGGCTCGGATGCTTGGGCGGTGCCGGTGCATACTGCAGCTAAGGCGAGTAGGATATTGGCGAAATACTTCATAAGTCAGAACTCCTCCGCGTCCCACATAGTGGGAACGACCTTTTCAAATCAAAAAACCTCAAGCGACCGTGACCTTTAAGTTTGGCCGCAGCCTCTCAAGATAATCAAGCAAACGGTCCACCGCGAACAAATCAATGCGGTATTTAACAATCTCATTCAGACGGGCAGGTTCGATACCAAGTTGAGTAGCAAGCTCCTTCTGGGTCATCTCATGGTCCCTGAGATAAATCACAAATTGCTTGCAGAGTTCATATTTCAGCTTGTCAGCAGAAGAAGCGTTAGGCGGAAGTGCTCGCGTTGGCTCAACTTTGGCTAGTTTTTTACGAACTCTTTCGAGTTCTTTCTTGCTAGGAAACGCCATTATTTCTTCCTTTCATCTCGGTAGGCAGTGATCACGCCGATATAGATCTCGCGATCCTCTAAAAGCCAAACCAAACGATACTGCTTGCTACGGACGTATAGCAGCGACGAGAAGTACTGGTACGGTTCTTTAACGTCATCCGAGACCTGCTCGCTTTTGTCGAGTTGTCGAACCAAATCGAGAATCAAATCATCCGTAATGTCCTTGTGTTTTCGAATATGGGGATCGACAACAACCCTGCGGACTTTCTTTCCGTTAACTGTAATTGGGGTGATGTCGAATTCCGTTCGTGCCATTTTAAACATATAACAAAAATTACAGAAATCTGCAATTTTAGAATTTGGATCTGTGATTCACCTGTGATCTGCTGAGCCGAAGAGGGATTTGCCGGGACGGGCGAGGACGAAGCGTGAAGGTTAATAAACTGTTTTGACTAACAAACTTATTCTTCGCGAAGAGTTATGAACCGCTCAATCTCAATCCCTCTCTCTCCGCCACTTTAATGAATTCGTACTTCGGTGAGAAGACGGGTAAATAGCCCAAATCCGAAGTTCCAGAGCCAAAACTTTTTTCGTTCGCTGAAATTCGCAAACTTTTTGCGTTCCTTCAGCGGCAAGAGTCTATTGGTGCGTTCACTTTCTCGTGCTGCTCCTTAATGGCCTAAATTTTTATCGTGGTATGACTCATCCCACTATCAAGTTGCCTGAGAATTGGCTTATCAACACGCAATCCTGCAAAGCGGAGACTTGAGGCTCCCTTGGTTTTTCCCGGCGGAGATGTAGCAAAGTGGTATGAGCTATTTACGATGTCAAAGAGCGACCGTCACTGCCCAGCGGACCCGGTTTCACTAATACCAAATGCAGTGATGTAATTGCGGTTAAGACTCTAGAGACCTCCTCATGATGATGTTTCATAAACCTAAAAATCACCTGCCGGCCATGACGGACAATATGGACGGGCAGAGTTATTAGCGCATGACGTGTGAGCTTTGAAAAGTGAACGACCTTGGTGTCGCGAACTATGGCGAGATAACGCATGAATGTGGTGGCAAACGCCGTCACGATACCATATGCCTTATTTGCCAAGAGTTTTTGGCAAGGGTAGTGCTTTAGATCAAAGCCATTTTTATCTTCGCGAATGAAATTTTCTGCATGGCCGCGACCACGATAAAATAAAATCACTTCTTCAGGTGACATATCGGTATTGGGTATATTGGTAACCCAAGCAAAATAGTCATAACGGGCGTCAGAAAATAAGGGTTTTGACTGAAGATTTTTCTTCTCAGCCCTAAGGCAAATAATCCTAAGCGTTTCAATGCCTTCCTCTGGAAAGTAATAGGTCTCACCGATATCACATTCTCTGCCATCGTAAACGCGGATACGATCTTCATCGCTTGGGTTTTGAGCCCGCCATTTCGTAATATTGGCGAGACGCGGCTCGAACATATTCTCTCGCATGACAATCGCAAAATGCGCTCCAGCGAGTTTGCATGCGTTAAAAACATTCACGTTGCAATAACCAGAATCGGCCCTTAGAAAACGACCTATACTTCGATAAATTTCACTCTGAGGCATGCGGCTAAACACCGCATGAATCACCTCTGCAGCACTCACACAGGTGTTGGTGGCCCCTGGCCTGACATCATGCCAGTATGTAAATCCATGTTCGTCGTATGCTTTAAGGGTATCGAGGCACGAAATCCCTTTGTAGTTTTCTTCGACACCTTCCATCTTCTTGCCATACTGCTGGTTCGACGTTGAATCAAGGTCCAAAGTAAAAGACTTGGTCTTACCTCTACTGCCTTCGCTCGTAACTCGTAAGAAAGCTCTGCAAGTTTGTATTGGAGGGTTTTGCACTGGTACTCTTTAAATGAACGAAGATAATCGCCATAAGATTTTGCTGAATACGTTCGCGCAACAGTTGCCTGATAAGCCGGATCTTCGCCCCTGCGCTCGAGGTCGTCCAAATTCTCGGCACCTGCCATAGCGCCAAGCATCATCGATTCAAATTTATCCACAGAACGGCTCGTTCCTGTTTTAATTTCAGGCATCGAACTCGTGATAAACCCACGAAAACCTGACAGATCCATGGCTTCTTTGGCCACTACCAGGCCACCATAGATAGAAAGTGATTTATCTGTCGTCGCAATTTTGATACTTCTTGGCATAGCAGAGTTCCTATTTGGGTTTTGTTTAGCGACAACCAAAATAGCGAACTCTGTTTTTATGTCAACTCTCTCACAAGCAAAATCCTGTGGATAAAATTACGATTTGGGTGATGCCGAGTGATGAACATCAAAATGATGATATGCATGAGATGCACGGATTTTTACGCGAATGAAATTTCAGATGCGGGATCAATATCCGCCAGGCGTTTTGTGCCGAAATAATCGCTACGGTTAGCGCATCAATGCCAACAGAAGTGATGCATTACCGACAATCAAAGTGAGACGTTTTTAACACGAGTGCGGATGCAGATTTTGAGTTCCTCCTGTTACGTTCGATTTGTGTGTTGTGATGCATTTTAGACTTTCTGTGATTTGGCGGTTCTTGATGAGGGCAAGCAAGGCAGGTGATATCACCCGCCGGTCTTCGACCCTGGTGGCTTCGCCCCCAGACCCCCAAGCCCGACATTCAGAGTTCCTGTTTGACGCAAGCCAATACTCACCTCCTATAAAGATAGGTGGTCGTTCCGTGCCAACTTTTGGCCTATCGAAAAAGCTCCGGTAATTCGCGAGTGGACAAAATTTTAGACCGTTGAACGGTCCAAAGATTGGGCCGCCAAAATGGCAAACAGTCCAAAAGTTGGACGTCCAGCTATCCCATCGCAAGACAAGCCAAGCAGCCGCAGCGGCCACCGTCAAGGTTACGCCTCGCCTCCGCTCGGTGGTCTTCGACCAACCCTTGACCGCGTCCGCCTGGCGGCTGCTTTTCATGTCCAGTGGGCGATGGGGGAACGCTTGGGCTGCCTCCGGCGGGAGCTCCGAAGGAACGCTTGACCCATACTGCCAATAACAGTATACACAGTAGATGTGGAAGGTATATTGGTCAAAATCGGTGGAGAAGGATCTAGCTCGGTTGCCAGAGTTTATCCGGCAAAAATTTCGAGCCTGGGTCGTCGCCGTGGAGCGCGATGGGATGTCCTCCGTACGCCAGCTCAAAGGCTTCCACGACGAACCCCTTCGCTGCTCCCGTGCCGGAGAGCGGTCAGTACGGCTAAATCTAGCTTTTCGTGTGATCTATATCGAACAAAAGGACGGTCAAATCCGAATCGCTCAAGTCATAGAGGTAAACAAACATGAGTACTAAAGCTAAATACGGACGAAACGATCTTGAAAAGTCCCTAGGGCCCATGACGCTAGCAGCGTTTTTATCGTCATGGCGAGAAAGCCTTGGCCTGAGTCAGGTGGCATTTGCCAAGAAGCTTGGTATCTCGGCGGCGAACCTCTGCGACATTGAAAAGGGCCGCCAACTAGTCAGCCCAAAGAAGGCCGCGCAGATCGCAAAGAAGATTGGCTATTCGGAGACCGTACTAGTGGAGCTGGTTCTCAATGAACAGCTCGCTGCTGACGGGCTTAAATTTAAGGTGAAGGCAGAAGTAGCATGATGAGTTCGAGCATTTCTCCCGGGAATTTTACAACCAAGGAGGTTGAAGTGACAAGTTCACCTACGATTCATGAAAAAGCTGCCAAAGGATTCCAGATTGCGGGAGATGCTTATGAGCGTGGCCGACCTGAATATCCTGTCGAGGCACTCAGTTATTTAATCGAAAGTCTTAATATCACTGAGGACAGTTTATTGGTCGACATTGGTGCTGGTACCGGAAAATTCACAAAACTTCTCCGCAATTCAAATGCGAAAATAATCGCTGTCGAACCCGTTGATGGCATGCGCAAAAAGTTCAAAGAGTTGCTTCCCTCCCTAGAAATCGTGAGTGGCACCGCAGAGTCGATGCCGTTTGAGAACTTTTCGGTGGACTGCGCGATTGCTGCTCAAGCCTTCCATTGGTTCGATTCTCAAAAGGCGCTGGTTGAAATCAATCGCATACTGAAATCTAGAGGACGCTTAGGGCTTATCTGGAATGCAAGGGATGAGTCCATTGATTGGGTGTCTAAGCTCACTTCGATTATCGATCCTTACGAAGGCGGAGCGCCAAGATACAAGAACCTAAAATTGCAAGAAATCTTTGCACAAACAAAATTATTCACTCCGTTGCAATATCGGGCTTTTCAATACGTTCAGTCTGGAGACGTCGAAATGGTCGTCGATCGAGTTGCGTCAATTAGTTTTATCTCAGCCCTGAACCAGGAAAAACGTTCCATCGTACTTAATGAAGTTCGTAGATTAATAAACAACCATCCGCAGACGCGTCTTCAGACGAAAATCGATATTCCCTATCGCACGGATGTCTTTTGGTGCGAAAAAATCTGCCCCTAGTTTCCAATCTGTGATTCATCTGTGATCTGCTGAGCCGAAGAGGGATTTGCCGGGACGGGCGAGGATGAAGCGTGAAGGTTAATAAACTGATTTCACAAACAAACTTAATCTTCGCGAAGAGTTACGATTCAACCGATCTCAATCCCTCTCTCTCCGCCACTTTTTCTAAGACTAAGAAAATCTTAGTCTTACCAAGTCACCGAAATCTCAAGAAAAATTGATGCTAAGATTTTGAAAATCGGTTCGAATGAGAACCTTTCTCCAGAGTTTAATACGAATGTCACTCGCCTTAAAATAGTATTTAATTAATATCTCAACCATGCGAATTATCCAATTTACAGACACTCATCTCCTGCCGGACGCCGACAAAAAACTTTTCGGCGCTGATACCTATGATGCGCTGAGACGAGCCGTTGAGGTCGCATTTTCTCTAAACCCGTTGCCAAATGCGATAATTGCTACAGGCGATATCGCGGAAGATGGATCATTAGGCGCATATCTTGCTTTTAAAAGCATCTTTGAATCGATCAATGTGCCGATTGTTGCTGTACCAGGAAATCATGACGACCTTGCATCTATGCGATCCGCATTCCGCGATTCCAACGTTGATATAGCTACGTTTATAAGTTGGGAACATTGGGACGGAATTTTTATCAATTCGACCGTATTCCAGAAATCACATGGAAATATCGACAAGGACACATTGTTAGACATCGAACAGATGTTGAAGCAATCGAGTCATCGCCCTGTAATGATTTCGCTCCACCATGCGCCGCTCTCAGGTTGCCCATCGTCTGGGTGTCAATTGCAGAATGGCGACGAGCTTTTAAACCTCCTATCGCAGTATAAAAGTGTAAAACTTCTCGTCTCAGGTCATTTGCATCAGGAATTTGAAAAGATTGCGGACATTTCAAAGTCTTGACATCACCGTCCACTTTCGCCCAAGGTCGTCATTCAAATCCAGCTGCAAATATGGATTTTGAGGATTTTTGGGCGTCACATTCGCTGGATATCACTAAGCAGGGATTTCGCATCATTGATTTATTGCCATCCGGTGAATTTAGTACGTCAACCATCTATTTTTAATTCTTATTTATGCTAAGACCTTTTTGAGCAAAGATCGGCTTAACTATCAAGATGATTTGGATGTTCATCTGGTGCAGCTGCATCGGCAGCAAAAAATTTAATTTTGTGATAACAGGTCTGATTTGAAATTATGTAGAATGTGAGCTTGATGCCTCAAAATTTATTGTCACACAAAATAAGGATTGTAAGTGAGTCAACAAATCGCCGAAAAACATGCGACGGCTTTGTCTTTTATTGAGATTTTTAAGGCAAATGAGCTTAAATGGCATAAATGGATCACGAGATCGATGTGTCTTGCATTCATGGTGATGTTTCACGCATTTTTTACCCGTTCCTACCTTGAACCTATTAGGTATGAGCTCTATTCGTTCATGAATCTCACACCTAAATCTGCATGCCTGCTTTCGGGACTATGGTTGTCAACGACTCGCCTTGGGGCTCGCTATCGAACTGTGACGTCCATTCTGCTCTTGCCCTCCTTTGGTTTTCTCGTCTTCGCTTTTAATTATATTGGCATGCTAGTCATTCTCAGCAGTATTTTTTGGTCTTACCGGATTGTACTGAGTCAAAGGAGGTTATGATGAGAGAACCAACACAATTATGTAAAGAGGATGAGCAGCAGTTTCTAGTTGAAATTGATGCTGGACACTATACCGGTTATGTCGCTAGGACCGTTAATCATGTGAGATATCATGCTTCTAAAGATGATGGCGATGAAGGCAATAACTTAGGCTGATCTGACGAATTTGCAGGCCCTAACTGTCGAGGTTAACAAGTCGCCAGTTGGTCAGCCCAAAGAAAGCGGCTCAGTTTGCTAAGAAGATTGGCTATTCCGAAACGGCGCTGATATCTGACCTTGGCTCCGGGATGAACTACCGGAAAAAGGGCTTAAAGTCT
>CAZUYQ010000172.1:7146-8445 GCA_964624705.1 uncultured Polynucleobacter sp. | reverse complement strand
GCCTTGTCGCACATCACTTCCAAAGAGGCGAACACTTCGATCTGGGTCGCGACGAAGCTGCGGTCGTGGCGTTGCCATTGGCTTCCGTGCGGAAGCTTCCATCTCATCCATTTGAACAAGCATCCTTTGGATATCCGCTTCGTTCAGCTTGTTTCGACGCGAAAAGAACAACGCTATCGAAATTCCGACGACTATCGCCATGCCTACCCCGATCCACCTCAAGGATCTATTCCGATGCCGCTGCGTCATATAGTACCTCCGTGCTGCATTATGTTATTTAAAAAGATAGGTTCAGCATCTACTTACTGCAGGCTGCCAATCGTACACGCGTTGTCCAACCAAATCGCACGGATGCCAATATACGAGAGACTCCGTAAATTTCTTTATATTGAGTCGAGTCGACACTTTGGGTGAAAGCTAGACCAGCACTTAAAATAGTTGCTGTGCCATGAACAAGAATACGGTCAACATGCCCCGCCTCACCATCGCTGTGAGTTAAGGCAAACAATTCGTTGGTGAGAGTTGCTGTCTGACACCGTTCGGCATTTTGGCAAAAACCTGCGGCTGTATCTCGAAGATTTAAGGCTTCCATAAATTCTCTCGATTTACGATTGCCCAGATCTGATGGCAAATATCCGGCCACAATAATGCGACTGAGGCATATTTTGCGTTGTGCAACGCGTTCCATAATTCGCTCCTGAGCGAACGAGTACCATAAACCTACCTGATCACGTTTTGACGGCATCAAAACATCTACAATTAAAATAGGATCTGTCACGCCACCAAGAGTAAAAAAAGCTAAATGTCCGTCTGCCCCCATTTGCCAATACGAGCGCTCGGCGTTGGGCGGCTCTGGCTCAGTATAAAATGGTTTTGCGACGGCAACAGCTAAGGTTCTATCCTCACCCGATTCCTTTAAGGTGTCGATCACAACATCTCGCCACTCGTATCTTGCCAGTGCACCTGCTGCCAAAATAATATGATCGGATTCCGAAGTGCTTCCCGAGCGTGCTAAAGCATTTTGAAAAATCGCAATATCAGGTCGAACGTCCCTTAACCCGCTATCAACAAGATCAAGTCGATCCCGTCTAAACTCCCAATCACCTTGCCAGGATTTTCCAGCCTTTGGAGGAATAGCCTGCGAGAATAAATCTAAAGTCGAAAGCACGAGTGGGCTATCGGTTCCTGCAAGTTGCACCGATGGGCCAGTACTTACGCAACTGCATAACAAACAAAATACAGCGAGAGTTATTCTTGAATTAACTCCAAGAATATCCCCCTCGTTAATTTTTTTTAAAA
>CAZUYQ010000172.1:1108-7060 GCA_964624705.1 uncultured Polynucleobacter sp. | reverse complement strand
CGCCGATCCGCAACAACGCTGCGTCACGATAATGTCTCTCGATGGGGTACTCCTTCATAAGACCGTATCCACCGAATGTTTGTTGGCCTTCCCGAGCACAGTATTCAGCAACTTCCGAACAATAAAGTTTTGCCATCGCAGCCACCTTACTAAATGGACGACCTGTTTGCTTCAACCAACAAGCTTTATAAAGCATACTTTCAGCGGCCTCGACGCGAGTAGCCATTTCCGCGAGTTTAAAAGCAACTGCTTGGTGCTTTGCCAAGGGTTGACCAAAGGTGCGACGTTCGTTTGCATATTTTAATGTAAGTTCTAATGCCCCTTTTGCCAGGCCAAGCCCCATCGCACCAATAGAAAGACGTCCGTTATCCAGAGTTTCCATCATGATCTTAAAACCTTGACCAATTTCACCAAGGACGCAGTTCGCTGGTACTTCAACATTATCAAAATACAATTCACCAGTATTCGAAGCTCGCCACATCATCTTGCCTTTCATGGCACGACGAGTCAGACCTTTTGCGTTTGCCTCGACAATAAAACAGCTTAAAATTGCCCGGCCATCGGGACGGCGACCAGTCACTGCTTGAACAGTAATACCTTTAGTAAGTTCACAGGCACTATTAGTAATCCAAATTTTCGAGCCATTCAGAATCCAACATTTTTTGGACTCATTCCAGACAGCTGTTGTGCGGCTCGCCTGCGCATCGCTTCCAGCCTCTGCCTCGGTCAGACCAAAACCCCAAAGGCCTTTACCGGTGCAAAGATCCGGCAAATATTTTTTCTTTTGTTCGTCCGTGCCATAGTAATACAGCGGCGCAGCGCCAAGGCTGTTGTGAGCCGCGATCGTCGCTGCTTGGCTACCGTCAACCTTGGCAAGCTCTTCCACGACGACAATATAGGATATATAGTCCATTCCCTGACCGCCATACTTAGGCGAGACCACTGTTCCAAATAGACCGAGCTCACCCATTTTTGCGGTCAACTCTGGTGAAAATCTCTCATTTTCATCGAGTTCATGCGCTACAGGAGCTATCTCTGTTTGCGCAAAGCTCTGGACTGATTCTCTTAATAATTTGAGTTCTTCAGAATCATAAAATTCATACGCCATGGGGATTCTCCTACAAAAATTTACTATTCATTATCGATATTAATTTTTTCGATGTCGCGAACACGACCTTCTCGCCCTGTGGTACCTAGTAAAATTCCTTTATAACTTTCATAGCGACGTCTACTCACCGTCCCTGCTTCAACAGCAGCGTGGACAGCACATTCGGGCTCTTCCAGATGCCGGCACTCACGGTAACGGCACTGGCCCATAAAGCCTCGCAACTCTGGGAAGCCATAGGCTAATTCGCGATGAGGTAGCTGCTGTAAAACAAAACTCCGGATTCCTGGAGTATCGATGACATAGCCACCAGTGCCAAGTTTAATAAAACTTGCATATGAGGTCGTGTGTCGGCCTTTGTAAAAAATATCATCGTTTATCTCGACAGCTTGAACGAGCTCAGGTTCAAAGATATTCACCAACGAACTCTTACCAACACCGCTATGCCCGGACAACATCGAGACCTTACCTTTTAAGCTCATCTTCAATTCTTGAATATCGACATTCTTACGCGCATTTGGTGCATTCGCTTGAACGGTATAAACGGTAAAACCAATACTTCGGTATATCGCGATATTTTCGGCACAATCAGCCTGAAACTCTTCGCTCTCTTCTTTAAGCAAATCACGCTTGTTGAGCACAATGATTGGCTTAATTCCCTGTAACTCAGCTAATACAAGATAGCGATCTATCAAACCCCATTTAACATTAGGGCTGACAAAACTTGCGACAATCAAAAGTTGGTCTACATTACTTGCCAGAACATGTTCCATCTCTGGCTTCGAAGGATCAACACGCTTAATAAGCGATGTTCGTGGTGACAGCTGCTGAATCACACATTGAGGTAAATCTGTGACAACCCCGGCATGATCCTCAGTCGTGCGTGTACACAAAACACGGTCGCCAACCACGATAAAGTTCCGCTGTGATTTTTTTGCCTGAAGATAAGTCCTTGCAATCGTAGCAAGCCAAACGTCCCGTGTTTTGATCGCGCCAATTTCTGGTTCAGGCGAAATAAACGCGTAGCGCTTATGAACTTCGACAACTCTGGCGGCAAATCCATTAGGCTCTCGTTCTGCCCAAGTCTCTTCAGAACTTTCAAAATCCTGTTCAAGATCCGAGGATTTCGTCGATTTTTTGTAACGAGGTTTCATCCGACCAACCCGGTCGAATTGATCGCCATCATTCTCAAAAGAGCGCCAGTTACGGCCCTTGCGAACCATATATTATTTCCTGACGCGAGACATGCTGTGACGAATATCAACACTCAGTAGTGCGGATGTAACTTCAAAGACGTCTTCAAAAGTAGATGTTAAACGGTATCCCTGTCCTTCGACTCTTTCCAGGAAACGTTCCTCAGCCAAGTGCTCCAAAATTCCCTTGAACAAATCGGCACTAGGTAGCTCACTATCAGACGCACCCGTTAGCAGGGAAATTCTCTGGGCCATTAGAACGCATTTATTTTGAAATTCCTCTGGCTTGAAAGCTTCCGCACCATATTGATGAAGTAGGTGAATAGCGACAGAATAGCGCTCAACGGCAGGTCCAACGATGAGTCCAAGGGTGCGCAGCGCGGTAAACTCGGGGGCCGTTACATCTGCTCTTGTTAAGTCGCCCCGTTCATTGCGAGAAAACAGACCCAGATCTTTCATCGTTAGCAAATAACGTTCAATAACATCCGAAATTTCTTCATTGGTCCATTTCAAGAAAAACTCACGTCTTAAAACCGGATAAATTAACTTACAGCCTCTGCGTAAGAAATCCTCTTGGATCGAGTCATTATGCTGAAGGAAGAATGCCATGAGCGAAGGAATCGCAAACAAGTGGGCCGTATTATTCCGATAGTAAAGCGAGTAACTAGCCTGGGGCTCCTGAAGATGAATCACATCACCACCTGGATGATGAAAGCGGCTTAGTTTGCCGTACTGCTCCGCATATTCTAAAAGGGCCTTGCCCGAGAGGCCGGCGTCACGAACGTCCTCAGAGTAAGGGCTACGGTGTGCAATCTCGAGAAACTTGTTGATATGAGATACGAGTTCTTCTTCAACCATCGCTTTGCTACGAGATGCATGCAAAATAAGCGAGATTAATCCAACAGGGCTTAAAATCGCATTTTCGTTAATTATTTTCATAATGTCGGCAGCGACTACTGACACCGCATTTGGCAGCCACGAAGGCTTACTATCTAAGTTATAAGCCTCACTACGCCAGGAAGGTTGCAAGCGGTCGAGATACGAGCCCAAATCCATCGGCGCACCAAAACCAATATAAGCACGTCCATGACTGGTACTTAGTGCTCGTCTCGACTTAACCAGCTGACCCATCGACTCAGATTGCTTCTTAGTGCCACTTAGCTCACGGCGATACGTTTTAACTTCGGCCACGTTATCGTAACCCAAGTAAACAGGTACAAAGTAGATCGGGCGTTCATGATTTCTCAGAAAACTTTGCATGACCATCGCCACCATGCCGGTCTTCGGTACTAAAAGTTTACCGGTTCTGCTCCGACCCCCTTCAAGAAAGAACTGAATCGGTGCGCCGCGCTGCAAAAGAAATGAAACATATTCCGAAAAAACAACCGCGTATAAACGGTTATTACTGAAAGTACGGCGAATATAGAATGCACCCAGACGACGCAATAATGAACCAACTGGCCAAAAATTCAGATTAATTCCGGCAGCTACATGCGGCATGACTTCGCCGCTATCATATAAAACATAGTTTAGCAGCAGGTAATCCATATGCGAGCGGTGAGACGGCACATACACAAGCTCTGCGTTTGCCGGCAACTTCCGTAGTCGATCCGCGTGTTCGACTTGCACACCATTATAAATCTTATTCCATAAGCGTCTTAGCAAGATCGCCATACCAGCGACCATTTGTGGAGTTACTTCGGCAGCAATCTCCGAAATATACTCTTTAGCCAAACGTTCGGCACGTTCACGAGGAATATTTTTCTTCTTACTCTCGTCATCGATAGCTTGGCGCAATGTTCGGCCACGAATCATCGTTTCGATCACACGATTACGGCTCACTAGCCCCGGCCCAAGCACCGAAGTCCGTTTTGTTTGAAAGTGAACGCGGACAACTCTCGTTAACTTTCTTGCAGTTTGATCAATATTGGCTTCGCCGTGAAACTGTGCTCTTAAACTAATGGGCTTACTAAATGAAACCGCTGCGTTTCGTCCCTGAGCAAACACAATCAGTGCCTTTTGAAAAAAACTCGCGCGTTCATCATCTGGAAATAATAACTTCAGAACGCTGCGCTCACTTCGCCCCGGATCTCGTCCCCAGAAAACAGAAACCGGCAGCATCTGCACGTCAAAATTTGGTTCCGACGCAACTCGACGAAGCATCTTATAAATCGGCGACGGCGGCTCATTTCGATACGCACCGTATGTTCGCAGAATTCCGACATGACTTAAATACACACTCGCAGCATCTTTATTGCCGCCCAGATCTTCTTTGGAGGCAAGTGGTCGTGGTAGCCCCATCCGTACACAATAAAGATCTAACATCAAAAAATCGAAGATTGAATTACTGCGCAGGACATAACACACGGGCACGTTCGGATTAATTCCAAGTTCGTTCATGACGTTCTGCGGTGGATCAACTTTAGCTGAGACCCAAGTTGCAAGAATTGCCCGTAACCAACCGAACCATTGTAGGCGCACCTGTCCGTTCGACATGAATCATGCCCTCACAAATTCTAAATTATCAATCAATCGTACGTCACCGTAGAGGACTGCAACAATCATCACGACTGGTTCTTCGACGCCGATTTCATCGCCGACTTCAGCCAGATCAGACTGACGGACCAGCGACGCATACTGAATACGCATCTCTTTACATTCTGCAATCTTCTGAGAGAAAACTGCGATCAGCTTATCTCGGTTATGTTCACCTTTTTGCCACGCTTGAGCTGCTGCTGTCATACCTTGATAAATAAGCGTGGCATTTGCTCGCTCCGATTCGGCGAGGTACCGATTACGGCTACTCATCGCTAGACCATCGGGTTCGCGTAACGTGTCACATCCAATAATTTCGAGCGGCAAACATAAATCTTTGGTCATGCGCTCAATGAGTCGCCACTGCTGATAATCTTTTTTCCCAAAGTAAGCCAGATCGGGGCCAACAATATTGAACAACTTCAATACGACTGTTAACACGCCTTCGAAATGCCCGGGCCTTACAGCGCCGCACAGTCCCTTGGACATTTCTTTGTTGTAGACCGAAGTTTGAAATCCAGCAGGATAAATTTCCATCGCATTTGGTGCAAATACGGCATCAACGCCAGCATTGGTGAGCTTTTCAAGATCAGCTTGGAGAGTCCTCGGATAGCGTGCGAAATCTTCGTTAGGGCCAAACTGCAATGGATTGACAAAGATACTGACAACCACTCGTTTGTTGCCATTTACTTTTGCACTACGAATCAGTTCAAGATGTCCGTCATGGAGTGCCCCCATAGTCGGCACAAAGGCAATCGTTTCGCCGTTATTCCGCCATAGATGGGATAACGAACGCATGGACGCTATAGTTAGAACAGTCGGAATACCAGCCAAGTACTTCTCCAAAGATAAACAAACCCTAAGGGGTTAGTTTTACCTTAAAACACATGAGTTTTCATTGGGAAAGTACTGGAAAGAAAAGGAGAATGTCTGAACGCAGAGTTTATTTTGGTGATCCGATAGGTGGGAAGACCCATAGAACTGCCCTCCTGGCAATCCGGCCAATCCTTGGCCTGCACACTTGAAGCTAGAGCTATGCTTTAGCTTCTTCCATCTTCGTAGGGGCCACGATTCCTCAGGCCCCGTCCCATCCAGATTCCAATGTAAGTTCTGCAACTT
>CAZUYQ010000172.1:0-1087 GCA_964624705.1 uncultured Polynucleobacter sp. | reverse complement strand
CGGAGCACTCCAAAAATACTTTAGCCGGTGAGCTATAGAAGCCACACCGGCATAAATTACCCAATCTAACTAACTATAATTAATGCGGAAAATCTGATTCGGAAGGCTTTGCCTGGAAAAAGATGCGACGTTTGCGACCTTTATTTCCCAAAACACCTAGGGACTTTCCGTTATAAACAATGTCAACCGCACTCGCATCGCTAATCATCAACTCTGCGCGTTCATGAAATGTGAAACGATGTTGATCCGCTTTATATGAGGTGTTTTCAACTTTTTTACCATCAAGGATCATTTTAATCTCAACGGGTGCTGAAATATTAAGTTCCATGACCTGATCAAAAGCTACCGCTCCACCTTCTTGGACTTGAAGTGGTGATTCTTCTTGGACAGCAGTTTTTGTAGCTGTTGCCCCAACTACTACCGCTGGCTTTGTGACTGCTGTCTCAGCAGGAATGTCGATAGATCGTTCCACGATATTTGCAGGCACGTCTTCTGGTGCCACTAATTCTGTTGTTGCAGCTGTAGTCGCCGCATTTGGAGCATCAATTCCGCCTTCTTGATGCATGACTTTCGGAGCAGTTTCCGCCGGAATTGCCGCCTTAGGACTCACTTCGGCATTTTTGTAATTCGCCGCAATCCAACGACCTAAAACACCCACAACCATCACGGCGGCGACAACACCAAGAATACTAAGACGGACGTGAGGACTCATCACCGACCGCACTAACCAAGTTGGTACAGGAACACCGTAACGTCTCCGACCAGTATCCACCGACGGCAAATGAGGAATATCAGGGATGGATGCCGCAGCTTGACGCTCAGAAGTGGCGACAGTGTCCGTGCTTCTTCTAACTTCGGTTTCGATCGGAGATTGTGCTTTGTCTGGAACATGGGTGGGTTCCGGCTTTGTCTCTGTTTCTATGCCCCAACAAGCGTCATACAATCGCAACATTTCACCCGAATCAGATCTCAGGTATCGAGCAATATTTTTGATAAAACCTCGACCAAAGACCTGCCCTGGTAAATTCTCAACTCGACCAGATTCTAGATAAAGAATGAATTGCTTAGAAATTTTTGTTTCTTGAGC
>CAZUYQ010000171.1:0-8580 GCA_964624705.1 uncultured Polynucleobacter sp. | reverse complement strand
CTTTGCGTGCGACATCAAGGTTTTGTAGATGGTGATAACGCATGGCCTCGTTTGCTATGAATTCTGGTGTCGCATATCCGTCACCCGTTGCTTGGTAACTCCCGTCTTTTTTCAACTCTACAAATCCCAAACGATGTAACCGTTTGACGGTTGCGATCAATTCACGTTTCGTTACTTGTAAACGCTTACTCATCCATTCAACATTCCAATTGAAATCGTCTGTTTCCATCAACGATAGAACTGCGAATGGTAGCCAGCCAGAGATATTCTCAAATTGGTCCAGTGGAATGCTTAATGACTTGCGGTTTGAACTTTTATCGAGCGTTTGTTTCCTCTTTCTGCGTTTTCAGTCTCAATCGATAGTATTTTGTCGTGAGAGAGCCCAAGACGCATTGCTAGCAGCCTTGCTTTCTTGGCGGAGAGTTTGCGCTTACCGCTCAATAATTCCGAAAGAGCGGAATGGTTTAGACCAAGATGTGACGCAAAAGCCCTCAATGAATAGCGACCATTGCGCGATTTCGCTTGGAAAAACTTAAGTTGGACTTCTTTGCGTAAAATTTCGTGCAAGGTTGTCTCGATAAATAGATATTGTTTTATTAATAGATCGTCGGCTATTTCCTTCTGGACGTCAAATCTTTTTGGAACAAAGTGGTCCAAGCCTTTGGACCATTGCTATCTATCGATTAAAAATTCTTTAGCGTCGCGAACGAGGTGATTATGCAAAAACAACTGTCCAAGAATCAGCGTAAGTTTTGTATTGCTTTAAGGGGGTCATTACAGTGATTGTCATAGTTGTGCAAGGTTGCACTTTTGCACTATTCGTTTCGTGATTCAGGTTCGCGTTGCCGGTGAAGGTCCACAGCGGGTCGTCAACACGAACTTAGGGTCCAGGGCGAAGCCCTGGTCGTTTAGGAGATACATAAGAACCCAGTCGAAAGGGTTCTTATGCGGGGTTTGGGGCAGAGCCCCAAGAAGAAACGCGTCCTGAGGGATTCGAACCCCCGACCCTCAGGTTCGAAGCCTGATACTCTATCCAGCTGAGCTAAGGACGCATATAAGAGAGATCCCATAATATGGGTGAAAACGGATAAGAGTGCAAGTTCTATCCGTTTCAGAACTGCCTACTAATAAAGCTTCGCACGTTCTGCGGCTATTTTAGGGCTTTCTAGATAATCATCATAAGACATGACCTTATCGATAATACCCTTGGACGTTATTTCAATAATACGGTTCGCAATCGAGTTTACAAACTCCCGATCCTGCGATGTAAAGAGCAGAGTGCCCTTATAATTTATAAGGCCGTTGTTCACCGAAGTAATGGATTCAAGGTCCAGATGGTTTGTGGGTTCATCCATAACGAGGACATTTGGTCGAGACATCATCATCCGTGCGAGCATGCACCGGACCTTCTCGCCACCGGATAGAACGTTAGCTTTTTTTGTCGCTTCTTCTCCACTAAACAACATTCGTCCTAAGAAGCCACGTACGTATTCTTCGTCGCGTTCGCTTTCTTTTGTCACATATTGACGAAGCCAGTCAATTAAACTGAGCGGTTCTTTAAACCAAGCAGAGTTTTCTTTTGGAAAATAAGATCTTGATGTTGTGATCCCCCAGCGAAAATCGCCTTTCTTGGGTTTTGTTTCGCCCATAAGAATTTGAAACAGCGCGGTTGCAACAGCGCCGTCTTTACCGACGAACGCGATCTTATCGCCCTTGTTAACGGTTAGATCGAGATTCTGAAACAGAAGACGGTCGTCATTTTCGGCCGTCATACCAGTGATCATGAGCAGATCTTTGCCGGCTTCACGGTCTTCAGTAAAATGAACGTGCGGATAGCGGCGAGTCGAAGGTTTGATATCTTCGACGTTAAGTTTATCGAGTTGTTTTTTTCGCGAAGTTGCTTGCTTCGATTTCGAAGCATTCGCGGAGAAACGCTCGATAAAGGATTTGAGTTCTTTAATACGGTCTTCAGATTTTTTATTGAGGTCCTTTTGTTGTTTTAGTGCGAGCTGACTTGCTTCATACCAGAAGGAATAGTTACCGGTATAAAGCGAGAGCTTACCAAAATCGATATCGGCAATGTGTGTGCAGACTTTATCGAGAAAGTGCCTATCGTGGGAAACCACGATGACTGTGTTTGTAAACTCGCAGAGGAATTCTTCAAGCCACATGATGGCTTGGATATCGAGGTTGTTCGTAGGTTCATCGAGTAGAAGAATATCGGGATTGCCAAACAGTGCCTGCGCCAATAAAACTCGAACTTTGCTCCCTGCCTCTAGTTCTTTCATCTTCTTACTTAGAAGCTCATCACCAATACCGAGGCTATGGAGCATCTCTGCTGCTTGGGCTTCAGCATCCCAGCCGTTGAGCTCTGCGAAGCGCGACTCAAGCTCAGAGGCGCGCAGGCCGTCTTCATCTGAGAAATCGGGCTTCGCATACAGAGCCTCTTTCTCTTGAATAATGTCGGATAGGAATTTGTTACCCATAATAACGGTTTTTAGAACTTCGATCTCGTCGAACTCAAACTGGTTCTGTTTAAGAACGGCCACGCGTTTGCCAGGTTGAACGATCACCTCGCCATGGTCTGGCGGAATCTCGCCTGAGAGGATTTTCAAAAACGTCGATTTCCCAGCCCCATTTGCCCCAATAAGGCCATAGCAATTGCCGGGAATAAATTTAACAGTGACTTCTTTAAATAGGGTGCGTTGGCCGTAGCCAAGTGTCACGCCGCTGGTACTAATCATGCGAGGGCCTCGAGGGTGATGAATTCAGAGGCCCCAATGTATATTAGTTACACAAAGTGTCAACCTCAGCAGGCTCGGCGCCGACCCTTTCGCCAACAATTTTGCCGTTTCGATCGACAAGCATAAAGGTTGGGGTACCGGTAATGTTGCCCCCACCAAACAGCTGGGCAAACTGGTTCAGTCCTTGACTCGCGGTGTAAGAATAGGTCGTGCGTCCGACAAAGGAGCTTTTATTGTAGTTTTTGATCCAGTCTCCCATCATATATTCTTCCATCATAATCATGCTTGTGCACTTACCAGAACCCGAAAAACGAATCGGATAATTGGATTCCGGGGAATTCATTTCATCCGCATGCTCCATGCAAGGGGCGCAACCTATTTGAGAATAGTCAATGAGTAGATACTGGCTAGTAAACACAGATGAAAGGTCAACTTGCTGACCACTGCTATTGGTGAGCTTCACCTGCAGCTTTGATGCGAGGGCCTGTTGGCCGGGAACTGTCGGTGGAACGGGAACTGGATTAGGCGTCATATCAATATTAGCTGGCATCGAAGCAGCCTGGCCATCCGTAGTTAGGCTCAGGTTTAAAGCTAAATTGAAGGGGCTAGTCTCTAGTTCGCTCGCAGCGACTGCTTTTTCTGGCGTGTTCTGATAGTAGACCTTCATCGCAGAACCGCTAGGCGTCGATTCACCAAGAGCAAGGGTTACGAGATAGTCGCAGCCACGACGAAATTTTTGGTTGATGACTGGGTTGTCATAAGACCGCGTCTCGTTGATTTGTGTCGCGCCAGAGCAACTTGGGTCTTTGGGGCGCACGGTAACGCGGATTGTATTTACGACCGCGGATCCCTGAGTTGGCTTGAATTTAGTGCTGGCAGGAAGTTGGACGCGAACGTCGGCCACTTTCGAGGCGCCAGTTTTCTTTGAAAAATCAGGAGAGACTCCGGAAGATGTGATTCTGCACGACAGCAGGCTGGCTGAAGTTAAGGTTGCGAGGGATACAAGCGCCATTTTTGTGCTGAATGATTTCATCTGTTCTTCTCCGATTAAGTTCCTTAAACACAGAAATAAAAAAATATGAATATTAAATAACTAAACGACCATCGATACCAATACTGCGAATCATTCCATTGTTGGTCAAATCATCTGTATGCTCGATCGTGCGATAAGCTCCAAAGAAAACACCGATCTCACTGGTATCATCAGTCCAAGCGGACTTAACATGACGCCATTTTATGGCTGCAGTACCGCCAACAGCATCGCGTGTTAACTTTAAAGAATCAAGTGAACGAGGAGTTTCTACTTCATGATGGATGCGGCCCGTTAAACTTGCAAGCAAGAACAACGGTAACTTTTGGTTCCATCTCAGGGAACCAGTATTTGCGTTCACATTCCCAAAATCAGTGGTCGACTCAATGGAACCGCGGTCCTCGTAATGCGAAAAACGCAGATGCAAAGCGCTTTGGGTAGGTTCAATATACTGCCGAATTTCAGCACCATAGCTTAAAGACATCGGTCGACCATCAGATGTGGTTTGTGAGCCGTCGCCTAAAAGTATCGTCGTAGGAGTCGTCAAGTGAGTCAAACGTAATGTTGCTGTACGGCCTTTGCTATCAGCGGCAACTCGCACGCGAATACCGTCGGTATCGAGATAGTCTCGCGGATCACGAGTAGAACTTTGCTGACTATACTCAACCTGAGTCCGTAAGGTGTTTTCACGCCACCACATGGATGCGCGACCGCTAACGGCAGTTTGATCAACCGGCCCTTTTGATTGATTGCCAGTTGCCCCGACTGCCATTCCGTTACCAAGCCCTTGATCAAGACCAAGACTGTAGCCTTTCGAAATCGGGTCCGAGGACTGCGAAGCAGAAACAGAGGTTAGCCATCCCACCTGATCGGGTGCCAGATAGTTGGCTTCATGAGTTAACTGAAGTAATTTCAGATCACCATTAAAAGTTTCTCCGTAAAACCTTGCCCAGCCCGCTTCGAACGAAGTCGACGCCTCGCTTGTAGAAGCTAGAAAGCCTAGAGCAAGCAAGAAAGTGCGAGCTAAGAGTTTTTTATTTGCAGGTTGGACAAGAACCACCGGTACGCCCTCCCCCACTTGTTAATCCGCGTTCAAAACTTCCATTTGCACTACCACTTGCAATTTCTGAAAACTCTGCAGGCCTCGCAGGATCCATCATCGGATCCAAGAGTCTAGCCTTTCGAAGGCCCACTTGGGGATGAATGCAGCTCGTAAGGAAGCTGATTGCAATGAATGTGCAAGTAACAAACTTCATATGTTTGATCCGCTTGATTTTGGTTTATCGCGTAATTTTGTGATGATCGCAGTCAGTTCCTCTGATTTAGGATGACCTGAAATGGACTGCACGACATCACCTTTTTCGTTTGTAATAACCATGAAAGGCAGAGACTTAATATTCAGTCTAGTTCCTAGTTTTGCACCACCGCCATCAAGCCAGACATTTGGCAGAGCTTCGCAGACCTCACTCGGCTTTGACTTAAAATAATTACGTGCTGTTTCCATATCTTCGTCAACGCTTATCGATGCGTAACCAATCGATGAATCTGTTTTCGTGCGAGTCGCTAAGTCCGCCATGACTGCACCACAACCTACACACCATGAGGCCCAAAACTGCACAACTGTCAAATCATGACCTTGCATCGTTTGGCCAATATTCGCCGAACTTTTTCCGCTCACGGAAGGCAGTTGAGTGGACGGCGAGATAGTGAGTTGTGCCGCTTGGACCTGAGAACCTAAGAACAAGACTACGGTAAGACCAAGTTTATGATTAATTTTCATGATCACTTCCTTTCTTAGAATATACCGTATTATTTTTGGAGTGCAGTTTGAACATTTGAAATAACTCTAGATGCAGCATCCTCTTGATTCAGAACCAAGCCAGTGCCATCAGACTTTACGATGACAAAGATTCCAAAATACTGAGAGCTATTTGCGCGAATAGATTTCAAAAGAGTAAGGTCATTGTCGACTGCGTAGGTTGAGCCCACAGCATAAGTGTTTACGAATGTTTGATATTCGCCATTTGTGTACTGATTAACTTGATTTGGAAAGATAACAACTCTTGTCACTGAGGCTGCATAAGGCGCAAGCTGCGAAGTGATCATCGGACTTTCTGTTTTGCAGGATTCACATGTAACACCCACGAATTCGAAAACACCGACAGGTTTTCCGGCGTTCCGAACCATGTTCACTAAAGTTGCCGGTACCTGACCGTTTACTAAAATGGTGTTGTTAGCTGCGGCGAGTGCGGCGAACGAACTTGTTGCTGGTGCGGGCTTTGAATTTGCAGACTGACTTGATGAGGAACAGCCCATTAGAAGCATCGTTACCACTGACATCGATATTAAAAGGGTCGTTTTGACTGCGCTTGACATGATTTGAGATGGCATAAATTGCTCCTCTATAAAAAGTCAGAATGGTTGTTCTGAGATAGAGTATGCAATCTTTAGGCCATTAGACGACTTTGGCTATCTATCTGATATTAAAGGATAAATATTTGAAATCCGAGTGGTGCTTTGATTAGAGTTTTGACACTGTCTAAAAGATAGCATCGGCGAATTGATTAAAATTACTTTATTTCAATTCCTCGACCGTATACCTGAGTCGTCATGCCCCATTGCCAGCGCCAGATGATCGCAAAGAGTAAGTCATCTGGGCTCTGTCCTTGAGCCACCCGTTGTCTCAGGGATTCCGACGAGCTTAGGTCTACAACCTGAAAATCTGCGTTGGCGCCAAGGGCAAAGCCGCATGGTTTGCGCTCAACATCGAGGACTGCTTGAGCATCGATTGTTGCATTTGCAAATAACTCCGCCGGAGTTAATGAGGTGCCGATGAGGCGTTGGCTCTTATATGCATCAGCCATAGTTTGCCAATGACTAAACGATGTTCCTGCACCGATATCGCTGCCAAGGCCAAATCGGATCTTTGATTTTTCGAAATCTCGCCACCGCATCACACCACTGCCGAGAAACAAATTACTTGAGGGACAATGTGCAATACGTGCACGCGATTGATGTAAGCGTTTAAGTTCTTGATCGGAAACGTGTATAGCATGTGCAAAGATAGTTCGATCAGAAACTAAACCGAAATCTTCGTAGACTCCCAGATAATCCTGAGATTTTGGATAAAGTTGTTTGATCCATTCTAGTTCGCCTATAGATTCGGCAAAATGAGTTTGCACGAGCGCGTCCTTCACAGAGGTAGCCATGCTCGCGTTTAACCTTAGAAGATCATCCGTGCAAGAAGGAGCAAAACGTGGCGTGATGGCGACAGAGAGTCTCGCGTCTTTGTTATGCCATCGATCCTTAAGTTGATAGAAATCCTTCTCGTGTTGGATTAAATCGGCAGTAAGCAACAGATCGGGAGCATGGCGGTCCATCGACACTTGGCCTATTGCCGCATGAATATTATGGCGGTAGCAGGCGTCAAATAAAGCATCTGTCGCTTCAAAATGTGAGGAACTAAAAATACAGGCTCTGGTAGTTCCTGCAAGGCGAAGTGACTTGATAAATCGTTCAGCAGCTTTCTCAGCATGACTACGTTCGGCAAACTTTAATTCTTCTGGAAATGTATGTTGATTCAACCAACCTAGAAGATCATGGCCATGGCTGCCAATCATATCGAGCTGAGGAAAATGGACGTGGGTGTCGACAAATCCAGGCAAAATCAATTCATGGTGCCAGTGTTTTGTGAGACATTTTTTATCGTCATCAGCTAGTTTCGACCAAGGTCCACAGTATTCAATGAGTCCCTTGGGAGAGACTTTGAGGGCACCATCGCGGAATTCCTTTAAAACAGCAGAGCCATCTTGTAGGCGTTCAGGAAAAACAAGATGCCCACGATAAACAAGAGCTTTGGCTGGAATCTGTGTCATAGGTTCTCATTAAGTTTAAAAAAGGCCGAAGTGCCTATCCTAACCAAAAAGCGTCGCCTATGTCATCTTTTAACCACTACGATCGAGATTTTTTGAATCAAAATGGACTATTCGATACGCAATCGCAAGGGCAGTAAATCGCCACCTGATCGATAAGAATGGAAGAAGATTGACCGTCGTGATCTCGAATTCTAGTGCTTAAACTAGGAAGGAAGTGAATATCGCATAACTGTCTAATTGGCGATATCTTGTAATAACCTTCGTTTCTTGCACGACTTATATCTGCCGAAAATCCGATGCTTGAACAAAGCTGGTTCGCTCTAAAAAGACATTGCTCGCAAGTCGTAACAACCTCTTGCCCCTGGACAGTTTCTGTCGGAGCTACAGTTGGCAGATTGGTCGGAGCTGGCAGTTGCGGAAGCGCAGTTGGGATGGGCGTCGGTAATGATGTTGCCGCTGGTTGAGGTGGCGATTTTTTTTGGGTCCCACCGGTCATAGAGGCGGAGCTGCAGTGAGTAGCAGCAAACATCAAATAAATACATGAAAATTTTGGGATGTAATTCATCGATTGTTCCTCAAACGCTTTTTGATTGTAGGCCCTATATCGGTATTTTCTGACGAAAACTTTAGGGTTTTTATAGAAGGTGTAAGATAATAGAGAGCAAACATCTGATGCGAATGATTTTTTTGGACATAAATAGGGATAAATATGCCGTTTAATAGACTGTCGAGGCCTATTTTTGCAATTCTCTTGGCGATTATTATTACGGATCTACAGATTTATATTTCGATTCAACATAGTCCAATGAGCATATTTCATGAGGCATATACTAGGCTATTTGCATGGGACAGCTTTTGGTATGAAAGCATTATGACCTTACTATTACCCACAAATAGATTGTCATGCCATCGCTAAACTCCAACCATCCGT
>CAZUYQ010000170.1:0-8623 GCA_964624705.1 uncultured Polynucleobacter sp. | reverse complement strand
AAGAAGATGGCCAGGGCGTGGATGAATCCGCGAACGAGGATGTTCCTTTACCATTCAAACCGAGAGCCCCTAAGGCGTTTCGTAAGATTGGACTTCGTTCCCCTCATCCCTTATTCAAACAAACTGATCCCAACATGATGTCAGTGGAGGGGTGGTGTAACGTTCGGTGGAAATGGTTTTCCCTGCATGCAGGTGTTGCCATCAAGGGCGAAGATCGTCACGGGCTTAAGAGGTTGTTTAAGTATACCAGTCGTTCGTCGGTGTCGCCGTCGAGGCTCAGCTACGATGATGGCGAGGATCCCGAGGGCAGTGATGTGATTCTTGAGCTCAAGCGTGCGTGGAGTGATGGCACGACAGCATTGAGATTTAAACAAGTTGATTTGGTTGAACGCCTTGTGGCTCTTGTGCCCCCAGCCTGGTTCAATTTACGACGCTACGAAGGAATCTTTGCTCCAGGCCATGCCTGGCGTGCGACTGTTGTTCCGGGTCCACAGGTAAAGAGGCCAAGGCGAGATGACACTGATCCGCCGCCACCAGATCATCCCTCGGCGGGTCGCGCCGTGGCGGAACGGTATATTCCTTGGGCTGAGCTCCTTCGGAGGACTTACGGGATTGACCCGGAGATTTGTACGTGTGGTGCCAGGATGCGAATTGAGGATGTTGTCACCGACGGTGAAACAATTGCCGAGGTCTTGGTAGCGATGGGGCTTGCAGCAACGCCGCCCCCGCGAGGTCGCCGCCGCGCGGGGCCGGGGGTATTGAGTTATTTGTTTGAGGATTAGAGTCTGGGGGGTGCCTGGACCAAATCCTTGTGTGAATGGGGTCAAGTTTACCGGGATTGAATCCCGTTTTTAGGAATGTTGCCGTGAGAATTTAGAGGGAATTGAGCGGGTTTTAGGGCAATTTAGACAATGAATACCCCTCGTGCGTATGAATTGAGCGAAGTGGAATGTCCGTGGGTCGCGGGTTTAAGGGGTTTATTTTACTTAACGCCACAATCGGCAGTTATTGAGAACAGAGCCTACCTAGAACATAAGATGGCAGAAGTGACGGCACAGTTTGCCAATGAGTCGCATATTCTTCGGCCCCCTCATTGGGGCGGGTATCGATTGGTTCCTGATCAATATGAATTTTGGCAGGGCCGACCTTCTCGCCTCCATGATCGACTTCGCGCAAAACAAATGCAAAACGCCTGGATTTGGGAACGCCTGGCGCCGTGACTTCAAAGTAAATCAGGGACCTGCCAGTTTCTGGGAGCACACACAAGCGAGCCAACCTCAAATCACCGGAAAAATATTGGTGTAACCATCGATGATCTATATACTAAATCCAAAATTACAAAATGGATTTCACTAATTCTCAAATATGCCGATGAAGTCTGTAAGAAATTACGAAAAGAGATTTCATATGAGCAGCCACATAATACATTCAGTTACAGCGACCTTGATCTTGTTGTCTGTTCTAGGCTGCAAGCAGGAATCAAATATTAAGATAGGGGTTTCTAGAGGCGCTGGCGCCCCAAAAGTGGCGACAAAACTCTCTGGTGTTGTCTACAAGACTACTAGCACAACTTCATTATTAGATCTTAAATTGTCAAACCCAGTTTCGACCACAGAGAAAGTCGCCGATTCAGTGACAGTGGAAATCTATTCAATCGTTGCAGACAACGAGAGCCCTATTCTCCTTACTTCCGCAAAAACTGACGCCAACGGTGCTTATATCAGTAACTTCAATCTCGAATCGTCGTCGACTATTTTAATAGTTGCACAGCAAAATGAATTAGCGGTTGGTCAAGTTTTTGCGAAAACGCCTGATTCTGAACAGGCAAAAACAAATAGTTCTGTAGTAGCTGATGTAACTTTAAAATCAACGCTGACTTCTTCCCTCCTACTCAAAAGAAATATCGGTTTGGTTACCCTAACGAGTAACGATCTTAAAGCTGCAACTCAATATGTTGAGGAGCAGATAGCGGCAAATCAGGCCCTTGATGTTGCGACACTAGTAACTTATCTTATGTCGATGTCTTCTATAAGCAGTGTGCTGAGCGATAGCGGTGCAACGGAACAACGTTCTTCGACGTTCTTTGACAAATTAACAGCCATGATACTTACAAATGGTCTCACCAAATTAACAGTCACAAAACTCGAACAGATCCAAACAAGTAGCAGTATCGCAAAAGATGCATCAACGACATTCACTGTATATGCTACGTATTCTGACAATTCCCGCATCGACGTGACCGCAAAAGCAACTTGGAAATCAAACGACGAGACAGTGACCAAAATCACAAACGTCAATGGTTCGATCAATGCAACAGGTGTGGGCGCAGGAACAACTTCCATTTCGGTTTCTTTCGGCGGACAGACGACCCAAGAGAGCTTTACTGTTACATCAGCGACACTTGTGTCATTGGTCGTCACTCCGTCTGCGGCGAGCGTTACCTATGGGTCTACCCAACAATTTGTCGCTACCGGCACATTTTCTGACGGATCGACCTCGGTCATTTCTAGCAGTTCAACTTGGACCTCTAGCAACACAGCCGTAGCAACAATTGTTGCTGGTACAGGTCTCGCAACACCAACAGGCGTTGGAAGCACCACCATCACAGCATCTAAAAATTCCATATTCGCATCCACGACGATGAATGTGGCCGCACAGGCAGCGCCGCCAAATCCAACAGGACCAGGTAGCACCGCCAATTCATCGGTACAAATCACCGTCACATGGGCGTCTGGCGGGGGAACCACTGCAAGTTATAAAATCGCTTATCAAACTGGTAGTACACCTGCAGACTGCAACAGTGGAACAATTACGACGTCCTCTGTCGCTTCAAAATCTATCACTGGCTTAACCCCAAACACTCAGTATTATTTCCGCATTTGCGCATTGAATGGTAATGGAACCCCCGATGTATCAAGTGGCGTTGTCACCAACGTTACAACACTTCAAGCGGCACCACCTGATCCAACAGTATCATTGCCAGGCACCACCATCGACTCCTCGACTCAAATTACTGTGGCATGGACTTCTGGTGGAGGATCTACGGCTTCATTTAAGATTGCCTATCAAACTGGATCTACGGCACCGGCCAGTTGCTCCACTGGAACGGTAGTGACCTCTGCTTCATCTCCGAAAGCAATTACCGGTCTAACAGCCGCAACACAGTATGCTTTTCGAGTTTGCGCTTTGAATAGCAATGCAACTCCCGATATGTCAGCTGGAGTTGAGACGATACCAACCTCAACGTCTGGTCCATTGATTTCTGGTTTTACATTTGTCGATGGTAACGACGCGACGAACGGATTAAATAGAATTACCGCCCGTGGCACTGCTGACACATCGCTAATTACGTTTAATTCTTTGCTTTATAGTGCTTGGATGGAGGTAAATAGTTTAACAGGAATCCAGCAATTTCGGGTTGCTGTCTATAACGGAAATGATCTTACGCCCGGCTGGAGTTTTGTCGATGGCGGAGGTCTCGCCGGCATCAGTGCCGGATATGGCGACGTATCAACTCCAGTACTTGCAGTGTTTAATTCAAAGCTATACGCGATATGGTCAGAGGTCGGGAGAATTCGTTTTGCTGTTTATGATGGCACGTCTACATGGAATATTCTCGATGGCGGCGGAGCAAACGGAATCAACAAAGTTGCAGCGGGAGCCTATAATCCGCAATTAAAGGTATTTAATTCTAATTTGTATGCCACGTGGGGAGAGTTTAATGAAATTCGTGTGGCGGTTTATAACGGCAACGACTCCTCACCTTCCTGGGCGTTCATAGATGGCGTGGTTGCCTGTGATTGTATCAATTATAACTCGGGTTCCATTGCAAGTAGACCTCAACTAACCGCGTTCAATTCCAAACTTTATGCAACCTGGGCAGAACAAAATAGCACAATAGATCAAATTCGGATCGCAGTTTACAATGGCAATGACTTGTCCCCATCTTGGACCTTTGTCGACGGAAATGCTGTAACCGGTATCAATAAGAATACCGGTCAATATGCAGATTACTCCCAACTAACTGTATTCAATTCTAAGCTTTATATTACTTGGTCAGAATATAATGTACCCGGACAGTATCAGGCACGAATGGCAGTTTACAACGGCAATGATGGCACTCCAACCTGGACTTTTATCGACGGCAACGGCACAGATGGTATCAATAGAGTCGCAACCAATGATGCTACATTCCCCCAGCTCATTGTCTTTAACTCAACTCTGTATTCAACGTGGAAAGAAGGTGTTGGTGGTGGCAGCCCCACAGGACAGATTCGTGTGGTTGCATACAACGGCAATGATTCCACGCCGTCATGGTCCTTTGTCGACGGGAATGGAGTTGCAACCGGCATAAACCGAGACTCCAGCAACGTAGCGAACACACCGCAATTTACGATCTTTAATTCTAAGCTTTATTTTACCTGGATTGAACGCCTCGGCACTGCAAATCCTCAAACACGAGTTGCTGTTGCTAATTAGATTCTGGTGCGAAACTCGTTTCGCACCAGAAACGTGTCCCGAGCCCAGCGAGGGATCTGGTGATTTCATGCACTTAGATCCGAGATCCTTCAGGGCTAAAGCCCTTCAGGACACGTCGCTGGCGTTAAGCGCCAGCGACTAATTAATCTTCAGTTTAATCCATTTTCCACGGCTATTGAGATGTTCACGCTGCAACGTGGACACAGCTTCTGGAATTGCCAGAACTTGGCTTCCCGTCAGATACAAATACTGTAAGTCACTAAGACCACCTAATACCTGAATATCGCTGACCGGAGTTTCTCTTAAGTCTAGCCAACGAAGTTTGGTTGCAGATATTAAACCGCTAATATCTGAAATTTTCGTCGCTCGTAAATTCAACGCATCAATGTTGATCAAAGAATCTAATCCAGCGAATTCCGAGAGTGGGTTGCCTTCTAGGTCGACCATGACGAGAGTCTGTGCAGATTTTTTAAGATCGATCTTTTCTAAATGATTAAACGCCAATTGGACATAACGAAGTTTGCTAAGATTCCTTAAGCCTGAGGCATCTTGGATTTGATTGTCGTCGAGAGCTACTGAGTCCAGACGAGTCAGATGACTTAGTGGCTCCATACTTGCAATCTGATTATGGCTAAAGCTGAGTGACTGAAAATTATTCATGGTCGCTAAAGGCGATAAATCGGTAATTTGATTGTATGGGCCAATAATTTCTCTCAGACGATTCAAGGTTGCCAGTGGCTTCAGATCGTGAACAAGATTTTTTGTAAGATTGAGAGATTCTAAATTCGTAAGGGACGAGAGTGCCGACAAATCATCCACTCGATTGCTGCCAAGGCTGAGGCTGGTAAAATGTTCGAATGTTCCTACGGGACCCAAGTCATGGACAAGGTCTCGTGGGTGGTCGAACGGATCAGGATAGAGATTTAGCATTGGAATGTGACTAAGCTCAGCCGCAGCAGTTTTGCAGAATTCAGATTCTGGACTTTCAGGAACTTTAACCTTGATCATCATCGCAATGATTGTATTGCGCTCATCGGCATTTGCAGGATGATTGCACATCTGCTCAAAGTTGCGTGAATGCTGCGCGAGAACTGGCAAGCTTAAAGATGAAGCAAAAATGCTACACATCAAACCGACAATTCTTTCCATAATATCCTCGTTGTGCTTAGATAGATGATTATATCTAATGATAAATGATTTGCGTGAATCCGACCATCTATTTTCTTTTAGATCACAACCGGAGTTGGTAAAATAATACCATTATGATTGATCGCCGCCCCCACTGCCATGTACTTGTTGTCGATGATCTCGAAGACAATCGAGAACTCATGCGTGGTATTTTCCAGGTAGATGGAATGAAAGTAACAACCGTGGATTCGGTTGTAAACGCACGCCGTCATCTCGTCAACGATCATAATTTTGATTTGGTTCTTAGCGATATTTCAATGCCGGACGAAAATGGCTTCGATTTATTGGAATGGATGAGGTCACAGCAAGAACATATAAGCATTGTTCCCGTGCTGTTTATCACTGCTGCCCTTCCACAAGATGAACATCGGATTCGCGGACTAATGATGGGTGCCATTGATTATATTGTTCGTCCCGTGTCCAATCAGGAAATTATTCTAAGAGTTCGCCACGCGGTCGAGCATTTTCAGAAATTTAGAGAATTGCGTCGTTCCTTAGAATCAACTGAAGATATGGCTATGACGGGCCGCATTTTGGCCGCCGCCAATCATGAAATTCGCAATTTAACCGGGCTCAGAATTTCTGATAAAACAGCTTAAAATGGCTGAATAAATAATGAAATCGCTTAGGTCAGACAAGGTCTCTTTGCATCTGAGATGCTTTGTGCGTCGTTTTAATGCTATCATCGAGGTTTCCGGACGCTCCGAGGGCAGAATTTGCGAAATTTGGAAACTTTGCGAAGCTTGCAGGTAGCTCTAGTCATTAATCCTGAGGCGTATATTCGACTCGAAATAATTTTTGCTCGGTAAGTGTTGACGTAACAAGCCATCATCCAACGAATGTTAAAACCTCGGTTTTTCCAAGAGAATTTAGAATGTGGCGATATCAGGTCTCGTTCGATGCGTCTAACAATCGGCTTTACTTGTTGAGAAAAATTTCATCTAATGATAGATAGTTAAAATTAAACACGCCCCTGACATAACTTTGCTGCTGAAGGAAGGCTTATAGCTATGACCTCATCCGTTAGATCAATGTGCATTGCCATCAGCTTTATGGCTCTAGCTTCCTGTAGACACAACGCTCCAAGCTCTAAAGCAAAGGACATAACGCATAAGGATGAACTCCGAGATAAATATGCAACCCTTTATTCAGACAAGGGTCGGGTTTTTTTCAAAAAGTGTTTACCTGAATCACAGAGTTTCGATCGTAATTGTCAAGTAGATGGTGCTATTGCTGATAAGAGCACTGAAGATTTTGAGACAGCTCTGCCAGATGACATTCAACTGCGTAACCGTATTTTATGTCACCTGAAACAAGGCTCTGATTTTGTCTCGAGTACCCCTCCTCCAGCGACAACTACTATCGCTGAAAAATGCAAAAGTTTTGGACCAATAACGTCAGATGACCTGGCTAAAGCTTTTGGTGTATTTAATTATTCAATGTCTCCTCCATCAACTAATCCAGGTACACCCCCCACAACTACTCCTGGACCGGAGTTACCTGGCATGCGTTTTATCCCTGTCCAGGGCAGAAACTTTGCCATGGCGGAAACAGAGACAACGCGTGGTCAGTGGAAAGCGGTCATGGGGAAATACCCCGAAGAACGTCCAGGTTGGAATGATTGTGCTTTAAAGGAGAAAACAATTTTTGAAGACTCTCATCCCGTATCTTGTGTCTCATGGAACGATGCTAATGATTTTGCTCGTAAGATGGGTCATAACTATAGACTTCCAACCCAGGAAGAATGGGGTTATGCAGCTGGGGATATTAAAGGATCTACCTTCGGTTGGTGTGACACAACCAGCACACAGCCCGTTGGTAAATTAAAAGCGAATAACGATCTCTACGATATGGTTGGTAATGTGAGGGAGTGGACGAACTCCCTTTACTCGCTTTATTACGCTTCGGGCGCCCGCATCGTACGCGGCGGCAGTTTGTTGGACAGCGCTTGGGACTGTAACTCGGCCAGCAGCAACGCATCCTATCCTGACGATCGTCAATCGTACGTTGGCTTCCGCGTGGTGAGGGCCAGTAGCCCTTAAGAGTGACAAAAGGCTGAACAGTGGCAAAACAAGAATTTGAATAAGATACTTGGTGTCCTATCAGCTCCTTATTAGTTTTTGTAAGGACAAATCAATATGCAGAAATTGTCGTTTTCCAGTTTTTGTGGTGTGTTTATCTTATCAATCCTGTTCGGGTGTAAAAGTATGTCCCCGCAGTCCGGTACCAAAGACGTAGTTGTTACCGGCGGCTACCGAGCGATCTTGATATGGAATGCTAAAGATCGCGATCGCCAAGAAAACTCGGTTTTCTGTGTTGCATCTTGCGATAAGCGTCGCATCGACGCATTATTCGCAGATTCTCGAAACCGGATGGACGGCTCCATTCCTCCGGGAATTGCTGCTCAAGTTTTCGCATTTTGTAAACAAGAAGGGATTATTTCCCCCAACAAACTGGCCGAATACTTTGGCCGGCAGACTTTGAAGGATGCCCAAAAACCAACGCTCAGTCGTGTCGATTCGGATCGCGAGGAGAATCTTGCTCTAGCGACTGATGGGGCCTGGTTTGATTGAAATACTCAACGTACTCCTTGAGAAGACGACGCAGATCGCGTTCACCAAAAAAGATCCGGTGATCGAGGAGCTCTTCGCGAACCGTCCGATTCCACCGTTCAATAAAGGCATTGCAGTTGGGTATGCCTGGCGGAGTCCGGTACAGCGTGATGTCGTAGCAGTCCTTCAAGAATTTTCCAAACCATTCGCCGTAAATGCCATCGCGGTCTGAAACCATAAACATCGGATACTCTTCGATGGTCATAAGGGCACCCCGCACTACCATTTCAAGCCATATGGCAGTTGGATTCTTTGTTACGGCTACCGTGATGATCTGCCTGGTACTTGTGTCCATCAGGGCAAATACGTAAAGGCGTTGTAAAAACGCGCTATCAACAGTCAAA
>CAZUYQ010000169.1:6003-8816 GCA_964624705.1 uncultured Polynucleobacter sp. | reverse complement strand
CTCTAGATAAATGCTGCGGTTGCCATTTATTTCTGTATACAAATCACGTGCTTCTTGAAAGATTTGAAATCCAAGCAAGCTCATCGGAAGCGCGATGGCCAGAATAACACCGACGGTCACGATTGCCGCTGAGATGGCTGGTCTGTTTCCAAGAGCAGGAGTTAATCGGCGATGAATCGGAGAAACAAAAATCGCCAAAGCGCCTGCTAAAGCAAGAGTTTCAATATACGGAAGAAAGATCATCACGACCAAAGCCAAGGTCGCGAGCAAGAGCGAAAAGAAAAAGGTGTGTTGGATATCGTGTTTTTTCATGCGCGTGTTCGTTTACGTTTCGCCTTTGTATCTTGAGGTGCAATGGGAGCAGGAATCGGTTTTGGATGCAGTCGAGCCATCATACGAGCAGCTAAAGCGATGATGACAACATTCTTTAAAATATACTGACCTTCAAGAGTCGGCACAAATGGCCTGCTCCAAGTAACTTCGGGTAAAAGAATGAGTGGCATGAAGGTCGTGAACATGTGTATCGCCAAAGCACTCAAGACCACGCGTTCAAGGCTGTGAAACAAAAAGAGAATGCCAATAGTCATTTCAAACAGACCAAAGCCAATCATGCAAGAGATCGGTAACCAAAGGTTGAGCCGGGCTCGCATCGATCACTTTCAATGCACCAAACCAAAAAAAGATCAGAAATAAAGATCCGCGGGTCAAGCCAACGCGAGCTTTGCGAGCCGTTGAAATAACCGTTCGATCAAAGAGAGCGCGAGTCGTTTCTAAAGAGTGCGTCATGATACCTATAGTATACCTGAAAACAAAAATACCGCCTTGCAGCGGTATTTTTTTCTTTAGTAGGAACGGGCTGGGCGTGAGGCATTTGAACTACCGCTACGGCCACCGAATGGTCGACGTGGGCCCTTGTGACCACCGCCGCGACCAAAGCTTGAGCCACCGCCACCGGTAGAACTACGGCCATGGCTTGAGCCGCCGCCCGTGCTGCGACCATAGCTCGAGCCGGTTGTGCGACGTTCGCCGCCAAAACTGGAACGTTCACCGCGACCGCCAAAGCGTGATGGAGCTTCAGCTTCTGCTGGAAGCGCGGCACGTGCTGGAGGAAGGACGGGGAGTTGAGACTGTTTAATATTTGAATTGAGCAAGCGTTCGATATCACGCACATCGCGCTTTTGATCTGGAGTTGCAAAGGCGATCGCATGACCAAGATGATCTGCACGGCCTGTACGACCGATGCGGTGCACGTAATCGTCTGGATTATCTGGAAGATCGTAATTGATAACGAGTTCGATACCCTTCACATCAATACCACGAGCAGCGATATCCGTTGCAATCAAGACGCGGAACTTTCCATTCTTGAAACCTTCAAGAGCAGCCTTGCGTTGATTAAGTGAACGGTCAGAGTGAATATCAGCTGAGGTATGACCCATTTGTTTCACTTGGCGCGTTAAGCGGGTTGCACCATGCTTGGTGCGGCTAAACACGAGAACCGTTCCACGATATTCAGTCAAAATCTTTTCCAATAAGCGCGGCTTGTCCATCTTGCTCACAAAAAAGAGTTCTTGGGTCACGCGCTTGTTTGCGGTGCCTGGGCGAGCAATTTCAACGCGCACCGGCATCTGCATATACTTCGAAGCGATGCTGACAATCTGTTGTGGCATGGTTGCTGAAAACAACATGGTCTGGCGATCAGCTGGCACGGTTTGCAAGATGCGCTTGATCTGAGGTTCAAAGCCCATATCGAGCATGCGATCCGCTTCATCCAAAACCAAGATCGCGACACCGCGCAAATCCGTATTCTTTTGATCCAAGTGGTCAATCAAACGACCTGGCGTAGCCACAATGATATGTGGACGAGCCTTCAATTCTTGAACCTGCTTATACATGCTGGCACCACCGATCAAAACCGCGGTGCGCAAGTTAATTGCCTTACCAAAGCCTTTAAGGGCTTCATCAACCTGCAATGCAAGTTCACGAGTTGGGAGAATAATCAAAGCACGCTTATCTTTTAATTGGGCTAAGCGCTGGATGGTTGGAATACCAAAAGCCATGGTCTTACCGGTACCCGTTTCAGCAATACCCATCACATCCTTGCCCTCAAGGGCAATCGGAATAGACTTGAGCTGAATAGGGGTTGGGTGGACATATTTCATCTGCTGCAAAATATCGAGCAGACGTGGGGCGATCCCGAGGCCGTAAAAGGTTGGGGTCGTAGGGGAGGGATTGGTTGGAGTTGTCATGTAATTAAGGCTTAAATACCACAAAAAATGGAATTTGTCAAGCCGAAGAAGGTGCAAGTGTAGCACAGATTGGCTAGGTTGCGGCTCCGTTGACGAATGTTTGGCGGCAGCGTAAGCTCTTGGCCATACCAGATTGTACGTTTTGCTCGGGGATCGTCTAATGGTAGGACAGCGGCCTTTGAAGCCGTGAATCTAGGTTCGAGCCCTAGTCCCCGAGCCAAACGTAAAATAAGGAGCATTGTACGGGAAAGCCGTGAATCTAGGTTCGAGCCCGAGACCCCAACTTGTCTTAGACTCGAACCGCATTTGAGTGACTGGGACTAACGGATTGTTGCACTAACTACAATCGTTCCGGAAACTAAATCGTGAGGTCCTCGACGGTCTTTACGGAAGAGAACAAAGCAAACATAAACGAGAGGAATAATATTCGCAATAATAAGTCCGAAAAGTAAGAGCTTCGAGGACGTGGCGTCGGGAGCCAAGATGAGGATGTAGATCAACGTGTGAGCGTATTCCCATGGTAAAAACTTTATTATATTTCTTACGGTTGCCTGTTTTGTTGTAAGC
>CAZUYQ010000169.1:0-5934 GCA_964624705.1 uncultured Polynucleobacter sp. | reverse complement strand
ATCCGTGGTGTCGGCTGAGCTCACAAAGGATGAAGTAAGTGACGACGGGTACGGTGAGGGTTAAGAAACCTATAGCATGTGCTGTGTTCATGCTGAGTATTGGTACGCCACCGATGACAAAGTAATAGAAAGATAAAACCGCACCAGTCAATGCTCCGACGTAAATGAGTATCAAGACGAAGTCAATTAAGAGGGCGATAATCCGGAGCTTTAATGGTGCAGGAGCTTTAAACATGAGATAAGTATGACACAGTTCGAAATCAGAACCTAACTCAAACTGGTGTGTCGGAGATGCGAAAAACCGCAGCCGAGGCTGCGGTTTTTGGTTATGAAAGATACAAACGGAGGATGATATACTCGACTACAATATGTCTTTGCCAATCAATCCGTTTAGTGCGGTTTCAGTGAATGTACCACAAGGAGACAATCAAGTGCAGAAGTATTTGCAGCGATGTAAGGAATTTTTGCAGCTGAGCGATACGGAGACGGAGTTGACTCCCGAGGATATAAAAGAGTCTCTGTCTAAAAAAGTGCTTTTACGCGAGGAGGACATCCCACCGACGTATTGGGACTTGCAAGTACGAATTGCTCGCGAAGAAGGGCACGGACAAATCAGTGTGACGGATGAGATAAAATCTCAAATGGCGGAACTCTTGATTACGGATCAGCGAGTGAGTTTAGATGCATGGATCGATTACTTTACATCTCTAGACGCGCCCTATTCGGACGAGTGGATGTTTTGGGTGACAAAAAGCATCATCAGTCTTGCGGAATATGACAAGGTGAAAAAGCAATTTCCAAAAAGATCCAAAGGAACAGTGCGACCATTTCCTGAGTTGAATCGGGAAGCTCTTGCCCATGTCTGGGATGTCATGCAGAAGCAAGACTCTGAAGCGAGCTTTGCTCGACTATATGCCGCAGCAGTGGGAGAGCTAACTCCATCAAATGCGGATCGATTGCAGGTTACAAAGGGAGAATGGATAAAATATGAGCGTGGTTCTGATCATATGCCCCTGGTACGTTCATTAGCTGGTCATGGAACCGGGTGGTGCACTGCTGGTATTTGGACGGCTAAGACACAACTCGGCGCAGGTGATTTTTATATTTATTACTCCGAAAATACGCAAGGGAAAGCGGTACATCCTCGCGTCGCAATCCGCATGGAGGCGAATAAGATTGCCGAAGTTCGAGGAATCGCAGAAAGACAAAATCTTGATCCATTTATAGGAGATATCGTCAAAGAAAAGTTGAAAGAGTTTCCGGATGCCGAGGCATATCAAAAAAAGGCCACAGACATGCAGAGACTTACGACTTTAGAAAGAAAGATGGTAGCTAACGAGGGGCTTACGCCTGCTGATCTACGATTTTTATACGAGATAGACGATCCGATTCAAGGATTTGGATATAAAAAAGATCCACGTATTGAAGAGCTGAAGCGAAGACGCTCAGTGAGAGAGGATCTTCTCCTCGCCCTCGGTGTGCAAGATGCAGACATTGTTGACAGCCAAGATGAGATGATATCGCATACAGCAGCTTTGATGGGGAATCTATATATTGACTCCGAAGTTCAGATTCCAGAGGGTTTACGGTTCGTACAAGGCGAGGTCGTCTTTAAAGGTTCGGGAATGTATGGAGAAGAGCTCGCATCTCGTTTAATACAGTTGAGAAAAACAGCTTTTCTGGCAAAGAACTTAGATCAATTTTCTGCGCTCTCTTCGCAAACGGCGGATCTTCTGATGGATTCGGGGCATGCACATGAGGTAGCAAAACACATGGCGAAGTTCTCCCACCTTGATGAAAAGAGATTGCTAGAACTACTTATTGCCGTAGGAATGACTGGCGCGATCAAGATCTACGCCAAAAATTTTCGAAAGATCTCATTTCAACAAATCGCCGATATTTTAATCGGATTAGGGGATATGCGATTTCTGGCGACTGGATTGAGACACTTTAAGAATCTTTCGCGGGCAACGGCTGTCCAGATTATAGAAGGAGGAAAATCAGTACATGTTGCCGCCGATATTCAGGCATTTGCTGGGTCGAACCATCAATTCATTGCTGATCTACTGATTGAACGAGGCGAATCGAATGATCTCTTAACGTATATCAGTAACTTTACAGGCATTGATGAACAGAAGACGGCCGAAGCGATCTTACAGAAAAATCCAGAACTGATTAATAGAGTGCTTAGAAGATTTCCGCATGTCCAACATAATAAAATCGCACTGCTGATGCTTGAGGCTGGATATGCTGCTCAAGTTTCGAAAGGCCTCTTATTTTTCCACGACTTGAATGCTGAAGTTCGCGCCCAGCTTATCGAAAACGGTTTCGCCGACGAAGTGGAGGCCTATGCAAGTAGCTTTACATAGACCTATCCAAAAACCGCAGCCAAGGCTGCGGGTTTTGTTTGGACAAGGTTGCTTAGGGCTGTTGGCTCTCTTGTCGTAAGTGGGAAGTCCAAAAAGCCATCAGTGCGAGCTGTATCCAGAGCATGAGTACATTAAGGCTACTGGTACTCACATTGCTCCAGCCGGCAGCGAAATAAAAATTCAGGTTCATCCAAGCTCCGATCAGGAGCGAAAACAGAGCGACGAAAGTCGCAGTCTTTCGTAACCCGCTCGTTTTAGCTGCGCTATATGCCAGAAGGGTAACAATGAGCCCGATACCGGCAAGAAGTTCGCCCCACTGCACCAGTTGACCAAACAGTGCAGGAGAATCTTTTGCCAAGCCTAAGAGCGAGTGCACATACCAAGTATGTGGATTTCCGGTTTCAAATCGCAGCAGGGTTTTTCCCATATTCGGCACAAACTGTCCGCTGGCAATTTTTTCCCACCCAGCAAAGAACCATTCATACGCAATGAGAAACTGTACGGCAAAACCGACAAACAATGAGTGCGAGAAAAGTGAAGAGAGTTTCATAGGATTAAGCTGTGCGGACTTCTATCTGCAGCTTTGGTTGTGTGCGTAAAATCGCTTTTGCAATAGCGGCAAGATCGAGAGTATGTGATTTTGGTAAATTAGGAATCAAGGTTTTTTGATACCGAATTTCTTGCAGAGCATAATGCTCACCGTCTTTTAGTTGTTCTGCGATTGCTCGCAAATCCTGTTCAGAATGAAGAGCTGGGTAGACCGTTGTTCGGAATTCATGCGGTATCGATGAGTTTTGGATGAGGCTGAAGGTCTCGCGACAATTTTCGATGACCTGTTCATGCGTGATGCCGATAATGTCCGCATAGTGGTCCCAAGTGTGCTTCAGGTCCATTGCGATAAAATCAACAAGATGTAGTCTGAGAAGTTCTGCAATGAGACGAGGATGCACGCCATTCGTATCGAGTTTGACGCGGAGACCGAGACGTTTCACTTTTTTGATAAAAGCGGGAAGTCCTGGGTGAATGGTCGGCTCTCCGCCAGTGATACAGACGCCATCGAGAATATGCTTTTTTCGGGCGAGCGTTTCTAGAATGAGTTCTTCTGAAATCTGATGTTTGGTTTCGGGTGTTTGGAGTGGAATGAGTTCCGGGTTGTGGCAATAGACGCAGCGAAAGGGGCAACCTTGGGTAAAGACGATAGAACTAATGAGGCCAGGATAGTCGAGGAGGCTAAGCGGTTGAAATCCGGCGAAGATCATAAGCGTTTATGAAGGATGAGCAAATTCAGGTTGTATTCGGGTCTCGGTTGCAGTTGTATCGGCTAGCGTCGGAACAGCATATTCGGTTCTTTGCGTGTACTCACATTTTTTTCCAGTATTCCATTGGTCAACAGGACGGAAGTATCCAACGATACGAGACCAAATTTCACAGGTCGACTGACATCTCGGACAGATTTTTACCTCACCTGCCAGATAGCCATGCTTTGGGCAAATACTGAATGTTGGCGTGAGCGTAAAGTAGGGGAGGTGATACGATTGAGCTACTTTTTTGACAAAGCTCGCGCAGGTCTTCCAATCGCGTACCCGTTCGCCTAAAAAGAGATGCAAGACCGTGCCACCGGTATATTTTGTTTGTAATTCATCCTGATGATCCAGGGCGGATAATGGATCGTCCGTATATCCAACAGGCAGATGAGTAGAATTGGTGTAATACGGCGCATCCGCGGTACCGGCTTGAATGATGCCCGGATATCGAGCGAGATCTTCTTTTGCAAAACGATAGGTCACTCCTTCAGCTGGTGTTGCTTCAAGATTATAGAGATTGCCCGTTTCATCTTGATAGGCCAGGAGGCGATCACGCATGTACTCAAGTACTTCAGATGCAAAAGCTTTGCCCTCGGTTGAACCAAGATTCGATCCGAGTAAATTCAGGCAAGCTTCATTCATCCCATTCAGGCCAATTGTCGAAAAGTGATTGCGTAGTGAAGGAAGATAGCGTTTGGTGAATGGAAGCAGTCCGCGATCGATATTTTCTTGAACGACTTTGCGTTTGATCTCAAGTGAAATTTTAGCTGTATCCATGAGTTTCCCGAGACGCTCAAAGAAGCGTTCTTTTGTCTTCGAAAGATAGGCGATACGAGGAAGATTGATCGTAACCACGCCCACGCTACCCGTCATTTCAGCCGAGCCAAACAGCCCACCGCCACGAGCGCGTAACACGCGGAGATCGAGCTGGAGACGGCAACACATGCTACGTACATCACTTGGATTGAGTGATGAGTTCATGAAGTTCTGGAAATACGGAATGCCATACTTCGCCGTCATCTCAAACAAGAGCTTGGCATTCTCGGTATCCCATCGAAAGTCCTTCGTAATATTGTAGGTTGGAATCGGGAAGGTGAAGACGCGGCCTTTACGATCGCCCTTGGTCATGATTTCAATAAAGGCTTTATTGATCAGGTCCATTTCGGGCTGACAGTCGGCATAGGTAAACGTTTGTTCTTCGGTCCCGATCATGGGGCGTTTTTCTTTTAAATCATCCGGAACAACCCAATCGAGCGTGATATTGGTAAACGGCGTTTGCATGCCCCAACGAGACGGAACATTTAAATTAAACACAAATTGCTGCACGCCTTGATACACCTCTTCATAGGACAATGCATCGCGTTTGATATACGGAGCCAACATCGTGTCAAAAGAAGAGAAGGCTTGTGCGCCGGCCCATTCATTTTGCAAGGTCCCGAGAAAATTAACCATTTGTCCAAGAGCCGTTTCAAAATGTTTTGGCGGATCAGATTCAACTTTTCCTGCGACGCCATTAAATCCTTCTTGCAATAATTGACGCAGACTCCAGCCCGCGCAGTAGCCGCAAAACATCCCGAGATCATGCAGATGAAAATCTCCATCAATATGAGCTTCGCGTACTTCCTTTGGATAAATATAGTTTAACCAATAATTTGCCGTGATCTTGCCAGAGGTATTCAAGATCATTCCTCCGAGTGAGTAGCCTTGATTTGCATTTTCATTTACGCGCCAATCCGATTGATGTAAGTATTCGCTTATCGTTTTATCAACGTCCACTACGATTTTGGCCGTCTCTCGAAATTGATTTCGCTTCTCACGATACACGATATAGCTTTTAGCCGTTTTAAAATACCCGCAGGTCATGAGAGTGAATTCAACAATGTCCTGAATTTCTTCAACGGATAATTGTTTACGTGTCTTTGCTTGTTTGGTTATGAAGAGAACGATCGTTTCTGAAAGTCGACGCGCTTCAGGATGTCCGAATTCTTGCGTTGTCTCAGCGGCTAAGCGGATGGCATTGTAGACCCGTTCTGCATCAAATGATGCTATCGAACCATTCCGTTTTAAAACCTCGGGCAGAACAAGAGATGATGTGGTCATAGAGAAAAATGAACAAAATAAAAAACTCACAGGTTTGTGAGCTTCAAGAGCTTCTCTGGTGAATCGAATGACTTTAGGTGGATTCTTTTGATGAATCCCAGCTGATGCGGTTGGGACAGTTCTTAATCAGGCATAGGAGTTCATTGAATTGACTCGTTTGA
>CAZUYQ010000168.1:2137-9183 GCA_964624705.1 uncultured Polynucleobacter sp. | reverse complement strand
CATCGAGGATTAGAACATTTGGATTACGTAGCACGGCGCGCGCTAACCCGATGCGTTGGCGTTGGCCGCCCGATAGGCGCATGCCGCGTTCGCCCACAATCGTTTTATATTGCTCAGGTAATTCGGAGATAAAGACATCGGCGGCAGCAAGTTGAGCGGCCTGCTCGATCTGATCAAAAGGAATATTTAGTGATGCGTAGGCGATATTTGCTTGGACCGTATCACCGAACAAATAAATATCCTGGCTCACCAAACCAAGAGCTCGTCGAAGATCATGAACATCAATATTTGCGATATCGACGCCGTCTAAGACAATCTGCCCCCCGGTGGGTTCATAGAAACGCATAAGGAGCTTGGCGAGGCTGCTTTTTCCAGAACCCGTAGGACCAACGAGTGCGACGGTTTTACCAGCTGGGATGGTTAGATTTAGATTTTTAAATAAAGGACTGCGGCCTGGATATGCAAAACTCACCGCGCGGAATTCGATAGTACCTTTGACTTGTTCTGGAAGTAACTTCAGTTCTCCGACCGATTTCGTAATGGGGGCTGTCACAAGATCCATGACGCGGTCACAAGAAGCCATTGCACGGTGATACAGATCTACAGTTTGCGCAAGGGTAGTGAAGGGCCAGAGGAGGCGCTGGGTTAAAAAGACTAGGATTCCAAACGAGCCGACGGCAATTGTTCCATCGAGCGCTTTAAATCCGCCGAGAATTAAGGTGCCAATAAATCCTGCGAGCACTGCCATGCGAATGATAGGGGTGAATGCTGAGCTCATTTTAATGGCTTCGCGGTTTGCATCCACATAGTCAAGAGAGAGTTTGCGGACTAGATCTGCTTCGTAAGGCTCAGCAGCGAATGCTTTGATGGTGGTAATACCACCGATATTTGCCGTTAAACGCCCAGCAATATGAGACGCTTTTTCTCGCACAGTAGCATAGAGCGGTTCTGCTAAGCGCTTATAGCGAGAGGCTCCCCATAAGATAAGTGGTATCGGCAATATGGCGACGACGGCAATATCGGGCGCAATAAAAAAGAATACCGAACCAATAAAAACCACTGCCGAAGCCACTTGGAGGATTGCGTTAGCGCCGTTGTTGAGGAAACGCTCGAGTTGATTGATGTCATCGTTCAAAATACTGACAAGGTGGCCCGAGTTATTGCGTTCAAAATAATGCATATCGAGTTGTTGAAGATGTTGGTACGCATCCATGCGTAAGTCATGTTGGACGAGTTGTGCAAGATTTTGCCACTGCACAGAATAAAGGTATTCAAATATGCTTTCAGAAATCCAGATCACCATGGTCAAAGCCGCAATCGCCATGATTTGGGCGGGTGGGCTTGAGATGCCGAAGCTTGTGACAAAGGATTTTTCACCACGTACTACGACATCCACAGCGACACCGATTAGGATTTCTGGAGCAACGTCGAAGAATTTATTCGCCACGCTATAAATAGTGCCTTTGACGGCAATTTTTTTGTAGCGATTGCTATAGCGAAAGAGTCTAACGAGGGGTGAGTGTTTTGAAGGCATGGTTCATTCCTGGTTCTTTTTTTGCGCTAGATAAAGTGCTATCTGCTAAGCAGAAGTGATGTCCTTAAGTCTTTCGTTGAATCGCATGCGCGTCATCTCCTCTTGGGCGATGGCGCGTTGTTCTTCTAAGACATCCACAAAGATTTGGCGAGTAGTCAGCGGATTCGCAAGGACGACGCGAAAGACTGTAAGGGGCTGAAAGCCATGGCTTGCGACTTCAAAGGTAGTTCTTGAAACGAAAGTTTTGCCATGATCACGCTGCGTTTTCTGGATATTGACGGTGAGCTCGCTGAGGAGTTCATTGATTTTTTGTGCATGTTGCAAGGAGTTTTTGTCGAGTGCTTCTTTTACGAATGCGGGGACGTAGCGATAGGTGAGGAGGTTAAGTTCGGGTTCAGTTGTTAACTCAAAATCTTCGGTGTTTTGAATCAGACGGGCAAACTGACCTGCTTTGCCAATACCGACATCAATCAGTAGTTCGAAGCCTTTTTTACCCAAGACACGCAGGGCTGAATGAACAAGCATCGCCATGCCAGGTCTTGATCCTTCTAGAGTGTGTTTACCTAGATCGCGTGAACCACGACGGATAATATACTGTGCATTGGTTTCAATTGCGTCGAGAGCCATTGGATCTTTAAACAAGCATAGCCCTGCGCCCATAGGGACATATAGCTGCTTATGAGCATCGATGACGACGCTATCGGCCCGCTCTATTCCCTTGAGAAGATTCTTGTGCCGTTCCGAAAATAGGGTAGGTGCACCCCACGCACCGTCAACATGGAAATGGATTCCTTCTTCTGCAGCAATATCAGCCATAGCGTCCAGGGGATCAACATTTCCTGTCTCTGTAGTGCCGGCAATACCAATAATTGCAAGAATTCCGATTTGTCGCTGTTTTAGGTCAGCGATCGCTTTTTTAAGTGCTGTGATGGAGCATTTATTACGATCATCTGTTGGAAGTCCTATGACGTTGCTCCGACCAATTCCTAAAAGATCGGCAGCCTTGCGCAGGCTATAATGGCCGCGTCGGGATACGAGGACTGCAAGTCCTTTGTAACCATATTCCTGAAGACCTGCCGCCAAGCCGTCGTGATAAACACCGCGGAAAGTACCTCTCGCTTTTAGTAGTAGATTTCTTGCCACCCAAAGACCAGTGATATTTGCCGTTGTTCCGCCACTCGCGAAGACTCCGAGTGCGTGTTCACGATTATGAGTCCAATGATCGTAGAAGGCATCCTCGCGCGCGTAAATCAAGTGATGCAGCATGCCAATGACTTGGCTTTCAAGCGGTGTGAATGCTTTTGAAGTCTCGATTTTTACGGAATTCTGGTTCAGCGCAATCATGATTTTTGCAAGCGGCAGCATAAAATAGGGCATGCTGGAGGTCATATGCCCAATAAAGCCTGGAGATGCCGTATGAACCGACTGCGAAACCACTTTATCCATCAAAAATTCGGCCTGTTCGGATACGAACATCGGATCTTCAGGGATATGAATATTATGAAAGTCTTTTTCGAGTTGCTCGGGTTCCATCTCTCCAGCAACGAGGTTATCACGCAAAAAACCGAGTAGGTTTTGCGAGATTTGTCGTTCAATTTTCTGCAACGTCGAGTCGTCGCTTTCAGGTACTGAAAAAACTCTTCGCATGCTATCGAGAGTTGCTTCGGCTTTTTTGGGGGGAGACGGACCTAAGGTTTTGCTTGTCACTGTGGCGTTCTCGGGCTGCTAAACGTGGGAGCGCTCGTCGGTTGCATCAGTTCGTCCACAAGTGAAACAAGGTCGGGGCTTGTTTCCGTAAAAGACAGCGCGAGTTCCAAGCCCCAAGCTTGTCTTATATTGCGAACAATCCTCGCCCATACCACCGGGGCAAAGAGATGAGAATAGTTATGCTCTATTTGTAGCCGTACCACTGGTTCGGCTTGAAGGAGTGTTTCGAGATCCACTGCAGCCTGAGCAGAAGATTCATCTGTAACGTTGAAACCGCATAGAAGTCCTGTCATGGACAAATTAAAAGAGACGAGTGTCCAAGATAGCTGCCACGATTCAAATGGCATAAAGATCCGCACGGGCGACTTAATCGCGACGCGTGTCGCGCGCGATGCATGGCCAGCGTTGGGGTGATTAAATGTCCAGGAATGATACAAGCCGGTCTCCTCGTTGGACCTTAAGTTGTACCGAATCTAATCGAAAACTTCAATGAGTTGAAGTTGTCTCGGGTGTGCTAGCTTTCGCTTTGCGAAGGTATTCGGGCAGAATGCGGTTTCTTTCGGGCGCTTGATCAAGAGCGTCCTGAGTTTTGGCCGCTAACTGTCCACAGGCTCCGCTGACATCGAGGCCCTTACTATAGCGCACCGGAGCTGCAATGGAACGCTCAGAGAGGTATTCTTGAAACGCACGTATTTCTTCATCGGTAGGTCGCTGATAAGGCATGCCAGGGTGAGAATTGAAAGGAATTAAATTCACCTTCGCCTTTAGGCCGTGAATAAATTTCACTAATTCTTTGGCTTCACGGATCCCGCAGGTCTTGTCTTTAATCAGAATATATTCGATCGTAACTTTATCACCAGTGACTTTTTGATAATCGATAAGAGATTGCTTGAGGACGTCCACCGGCCAACGGCGATTAATTGGCATAATTTCTTTACGCAGGTCATCGCGTGCGGCGTGTAGCGAAATAGCTAGAGCGCAACGAGCATCGCGCGCAAGATCGGCAATTCTTGGGACAATTCCAGAGGTCGAAACGGTTACATGACGTGCAGAAAGTCCAAACCCCTCAGGTGATACAAGCATATTCACAGCTTTGATCACATTCTCGTAGTTATCGAGAGGTTCACCCATCCCCATAAAAACAACATGACTTAGCCTACGCCCTTCGGCGCGAACGATCCTTGCCGCTTGGACATACTGGGCGATAATTTCATGAGTGGTTAGATTGCGGACAAATCCAAGCTTGCCAGTTTGGCAAAAGCTACATGCCATCTTGCAACCAACTTGACTGGAGACACAGAGGCTAACCCGGTTCTCATAACGTAAGATCACTGATTCGATAAACTGCCCAGTTGAGGTACGCAAAAGTAGTTTTGTCGAACCGTCGACGGATTGTAGAGTGCTAACCGCTTCGGGTAAGCTCCAGTCGAACTTAGATCGCAGGTCGTCTCGTAATGACTTGCTGACATTCGTCATATCGTCAGGGCTAATGGCGAAGCTTTTAAACACCCAGTCTGCAACTTGAGTTCCGCGAAATGCTGGCAACCCCTGCTCTTTAAAAAGACTGAGCCATTCGGCTCGAGATCTACCAAGAAAACCTGAGCTGGTTACCGGTGATGGAACCGGTTTTGATATGGCTGAGATGTCTAAGTTCGATATTTCCATAAGAACAAGGTGTGTAATTCATTTCTATGAAAAATTCTATAGGTTTTATTAAAGAGAAAAAGAGGCCGGTTAGGCTGGAAGGCCTCAAATGCTCAATTTTTATTAATAATAACTTGGTATTATAGGTAAGTTATCAAGTTTTGAGGGATTGGACCGATTGTAAGCATATATGCTGATTGATCGAAGTCGGCATCGGAGGCTTTATGACGTCACTTCAACTCAAGACTCTGCTCGGAGGATTAGTCCTTATCTGCTCCTGCAGTAAAGGCAATATTAGCGCGAGTTCACGCGGGATTAAAATTGACGAGCGAACTCATCCGCAGGGAGGGACTCGTACGACTGCATTGACCTCTGGATCGTGCAACACTGTAGATACCCCTTTTAGTATTGGTTCTTTGGCAGTCAAGATTGGTGAAGCTAGTGATATTGATTTCCCGAGTTGGCAAACAGTCAACGGCGTAAGTAGTGCGGAAAAGATTTGGATGTATGTTAGCAATATTAGCGCAGTGTCCGATGGAGCTCAAAATGTTACGGGAATTTATTTAGCAAGCAACAAAGGAGATGCCATTCGTCTTGTAATGTCCGATCTTGATACGCAGGCTTCTTCTGGAACCACAGATATCGAATCTATGGTGGTAGCAAGTTGTGGCTCTCTCGGCGAGGGTAATTGCATTTATTTGTTTGATGCCGATGGGGGCACCGCAACACCAACATTATACGTATATAAAGAACCAACGGCGGCAGAGGTCGCAGCAGTTTCAGGATCGTCGATAACTCTAACAATGAGGCATATTGATACCCTAACAACGCTTTTTGGCTCCGATTTCTCTTATCCAGTAGGTGGCGCCGCAAGAGTGTCTAACGACATCATTGGCCTTGTCACGTCAACTGGAATGGATAAAGCCATATTAAATAACAATACTGCGTCCGCAAATATTAGTTTTTATCCTGTTATTAAGACCTTCACCTATGATGTTAAGGGGAGAACCATCAAGGAAGTTGGAAAATTACCCTTGGATTTTGCATTACTTGCTCGTTATAAAAATCAGTTTAACAATTTTAAATCTCTTCCCGCTGTTTCCAGTGAGAAAAATGACACAAAATTTATCGCTGAAATGGATAGCGCATTGAGTTATTTACCTCTTAGCTTTCAGGATAAGGTAAATAAGATTAAAAATGGCGAACTGAGTAAAATAGCCGAAAATGAAAGTGTATTAAATAATCAAGAAATTGATGTGGCAAACTTTTTGAAGTTGATTTCTGTTGATCATGCTGCGCTGAATTTTGGCGTGCGGTCATTTGATGTTTTGTCGGAAAGTGATGGGGTTAGTTTACTTGTTGGTACTTGGGGGGATGATTTTGTCTTTCACTATAGTGCTTTTACAGACAACCCAAGCTATTTAGATTTTGCGTCAGAAACTAAGTACACGATGGAATACCACTCATTGTCGGGCTTGTTGCCACAGCGTGATGCGTCGCGCACATTGAAAATAGCAGATGGCTCTTATTACCGGATCTATACGACAGAAGTAGACGGTAATTTCAGTTTCATAAATAAAAATGGAAGTGGTCGCTATATTGGTTATGATCAAGCTCCGATCTACGCTGCGGCTTGTCATTGACAGAGACAGGTTTCATTTTACTTTAAAAATTATACCCCAGCCCGATGCTGATGAGTGGAAGTAAGGAACCATCGATCCTCTTTGCGATTGCAAGTGCTTTCGATTCTAACTGAGCTTGTTTTCTGCTTTTTAAATTATTTAATCCGTCTTTAATATTTGGATCAACTCCTTCGCTGCTTGTCGTATCTGAGGTTGAAACGGATACGCTCACATTGCGTTTGGTTATGACTGGTTTTGTCAATCCGGCATTTAGGTTTATAAAAAAGTTGCGCGGAAGTTGCCACATCCAGCCTGCTCCTGCTCGGAGTGCATACATGTCACTTATATATTCTGCATCGAAATCAATATTTGGAGAGTTTGCTAGAAATGTTTGACTCTGATCGCAGGCGACTTCTGAAACAACAAAACAAATATATAACGGTTCAGAATCATGAGCAGTGACTTTCAATTTTCGGTAGGATATACCGCTAAAAATATAGAAATCACCTTGCATAGGAAAATAAAATGCTTCCGAACCG
>CAZUYQ010000168.1:0-2081 GCA_964624705.1 uncultured Polynucleobacter sp. | reverse complement strand
AATATTAGCTTCTGGTGTGGCAATTTTTAGCCGACTATTGAGCGTCGTGCTGTCGGCGTCCATCAGAAGTTTGGCGCCAAGTCGAACCGGCGGTGCCGCGTATAGGCGTAGGGCAAAGGTTTTACTAGGAAAGTAGAAAAAATCGAAGGGTAAAACCTCTGGGAAAGAAAGATTGACAGCTGCGGCATAACGATGGGTTTCGGGATCTCTCCGTTTTAGCTCTTTTGATGTGGTTGAAGTTGTGGCGTTATCAGTCGCGGATTCCATAGATCGCATGCTTTTTGTTTGCCCTTCGGCTGGGGTAGGTGCGAAATGGAGAAAAATAGGTATCAGAATTAATAATTTGATTGATTTCACTCGGCTGTCCTTGCTTCTTATTTTTATAAGAATCAATTAATTTTCAATTAATATCAATATATTATTGTTAGAGGTTCGCGTTGATTCTTCACTCTTTGCCAGAATCAACCGAACATATTATTGAAAGAATTTTAATTTTGGATGTGGAAGAACTTGTGAATACGGAAGATTTATTCATATCTGCACGGTCATTTGGATGTGTATGCGAGAAATTCGTATACAAGTTCCTAGGGCTGATTGTTTTTACAATATGGATGCCGAATGCGCTTTATGGGCAGGTTGAAGCTGTTGCAACAAATTTTTGTGTAAAGACAGTTGATAAACAAAGGATCTTTTTCAAGGTATACCGGGAATTTCATAATTTTAAAGATGGTGAAAATCTTTCAGAGTTATTATTTCAAAAAAGTGAAGCAGGCCAAAGAGGCTTTGAGCTCTACTCGCGAGATAAATGGCTTCAAAGAGTGATTTTACTAAATCCAAAAATATCATCATGGACAAGTATTCGAACAGGAACCAAAATCTTACTTGAATACCCAAAACGCTTAAAAGAAGATGAGTTTATTCCAGAAATTTTTAAGAATCATCAGAGCATTTGCTATAAATCAGCTTTGAAAGAAAGTGAGAAAGTAAAGAAGGATTTAAAACTCAGTCATCACGAGCAAGTTCAGCGCTCGATGGATCATGAATTACTCATAATGAGAGAGCGACAGGATCGTCAGATCCGTGAAGAAATGGAGAAAGCTCGGAAACAACAAGAAGTTGTCGCCAACGCGGAACAACATAAAATTGAAGATCTTACTAAATTACCGGATAATGCGATCCGCCAAATACCCAAAGAGGTTTTGGCAAAGAAGTTAACCGAAGAAAATCTTGTGAAGATTCCTGAAGAAGATCTGAAAAAGATTCCCCATGAAGTGATGCAGGAAAAAGCACAAGAGACGTCGTTTCTTGATTCCTTTCAGCCGGGAATGGAGAAAATGCTCGATATTTTGCCCGATGATACCGCTAGCGGATATTTTGGATTGCGTTACGGCGGCTCGTTTGCGAAGGCAGAGGATGATGCTTTGGCGGCAAAGGTTAGGGAGATCGGGGTATTGGCAGAAGTGCGAAAAGGCAGTTTTAAAGGGACTCGTTTATATTTCGATCATACTTTAGAAGCCAAAGCGGATGTGGGTTCGATACAATCCAGTATTAACTGGCAAAAGATTTCGCTTGGATATGCATTTGAGTTTCAGTCCCCTTTTGGGGTCGATTTATTTCATCTTACCCCAAAACTAGGCAGATATAATCTAGATGCGGATTTACCGGTTGTGATTAACGAGGCAGGTGACATGGGAGCTCATCATTATTCCGTCGGAAAGGGTCTGGCGACCGGACTTGAGGCGGATATGGAATTCGCCTCCCTATTTTATGTCTTACGAGGTTGGGGTGCTAAGGATTTCTCGGGTGTTGGCATTAAAACTACCGAACGTGTAACCTCAACTAGATTCGGACTCGATCTCTTCTTGAAGAGTTCAGGTATGAAGATTGGCAGTCGAACACTCAGTATTGCCTATTTAGCATTTGTTTCTTCGGAGTCATTACAAATCCAAGGATCCGATGATGAGATTGGCTCTTATGATCTCAAGTTGAGTGTGCCTTTTGCTGGGTTGGGTATTGGGTTCCAATGGTAACTGGCCTACGCAATTGTGGTTGTAGGCTATCTTTCTTAAGAAATCACAGCG
>CAZUYQ010000167.1:0-9339 GCA_964624705.1 uncultured Polynucleobacter sp. | reverse complement strand
CTAAGTCCTCAAATCTTGCACTGATTTAACGAAACTATTTGTGGGTAATAGTAAGCCGATACCAGCATCATATTATGAATACCGATTCCGCCGACCACTAGCGAAAGCCCGGCAATACTGCCAAGCAGTAATGTAAATATGTTTAGAAAACGCTTCATCTGGGCAATCAAAGTCGAATCACTGTCGACATTAAACTCACCTGAATTTCCATATCGAGACTTGAAAAAATTTGCGATCGCTCTGCCCGTATCTTCCACGTGGCCCGAATCCCGGACTGTGACGGCAAAATGGCTAATTCCAGGATCCCAACGACTTGCATAAGCATTGGCGGTCGTATACGGCACTAAAATCTGCTTACCCGGTTTAAACCATTCCTTATTGGAGGTCTGAGATTTTAAGACACCGATCACATAACAAGGACTGCTAATACTTTCTTGAATAGTCAGCATCACGAATTTGCCAATCAACTCCTGGGCACTCAGCTTAAGTGCCTGAGGATAATCGCTACCGAGAATGCAAACACGTGCCTTATTCTCAACATGAAAAGGTGATATATTCACACCCGACTGCAAACCGGCCGCAGATATTGCTAGATAATGCTCGTTCACACCCATCGCCATCACGTTTTCTGATTCAGTACGACCACCATAACTCACGCTGATGCCCCAAACACTCTTTACGGGCGAAAGCGCAGAAATCTCCGGAAATATTTTCAAAAGTGGCCTTAAATCACGATCCCATTCAAAGGATTGAAATGGGTTCGCATTCATCGGGTCGGTGGCTTTTAATTGCCAATTGCGATAGCCATAAAATTGCAGCTTATTCACACCAAGTGATTCATAGCCCTCAAGAATCCGAGACTTCGCAAAACGGCCGAGACTTAACATAGCCAATACCGCTGCGACGCCAATCACCACACCGAGCATGGTCAGAAGCGACTTTGCTCGATTCCGAAAAATATTCGCAAACACCAGTGGCAGTGTTGATTCGTAAAGACGCCTAGGCGACCATGCAGAACTGCTATTCTGCAACGAATTGCCTGTCGGTCGTTCTGCACTTTTGAGTGGTACGCGAGCGTTCGATATATCTTCGCTCACGATACGACCATCCCGGAAGTGAATGGTTCGTTGGCAGCGTTTTGCGACTTCACCATCGTGGGTAATCAAAATAATTGTTTTGCCCTGACGGTTTAATTCCGCAAAAAGATCCAAAACTTGAGCCGCATTCTGTGAATCCAGATTACCTGTTGGCTCATCTGCGAGAATCAAATCAACATCTCGCATCAGGGCTCTAGCGATTGCCACGCGCTGCTGTTGACCGCCGGAGAGCTGATTCGGCTCCTTATCCAAATGATCTCTTAAACCTAAGAATGTTGCTAATTCTATGGCTCGGTCTCTATCGGCAGAAGTCGCGTCTGCGATCTCCGCAGGATAATGGGCAGGAAGCATGATGTTTTGAAGGACTGTCGCACGAGCCAGTAAATGAAACTGCTGAAAAACAAAACCAATATGTCGGTTGCGAAACAGCGCTAACTCGCGGTCCTCTAATGCTACGACATCTGTCCCACGAAACACCACTTGGCCAGATGCCGGCCTCAGCAAACAACCAATCAGATAAAAAAGAGTCGACTTACCCGAACCAGATGGACCTTGAATCGCAAGCATCTCCCCTTGCTTCACCTCAAGATTCAGTCCGTCGATAACCGACTGTGCTCCCGAGCCGCTTCGGTACGAGAAATGAATATCTTTTAAATTTAGAATATTTGCAGTCACTGGTTTACTCGATTACATCGAAGAGAAGTCCACTGGCTTTACGGGTGTCCCTAAAGTAATTCCGGATTTAATCTCAAAAACTTCGTCATTTTGATCACCCACCGTGACGTCTTTCCGCTCTCCGCTCGCGGTAATCACATAATAGTGCGCATCCTTATTCTTTGCGGAGTCCGCATCTTTATTATTACTATCCCTCCAAATAAACTCGTGACGGAGAACCAATACATCTTTGAGCTCTTTAGTAATAACATCGACCATAGTCGACATCCCCGGGCGCAGCTGTGCATCAGCATCGACAACCGAAATTCTAATTGAAAACTCAACACGCCCGCGATCATAGCGTTCCTGCGCCTTTGCTGCTTGCGCAATCGACTCAATACGCCCCTGGTAGGTACGAGAGGTCACTGCTGCTGCTTTAATGACAACAGATTGACCGAGTTTCAACTTCGGATAGTCCATCTCGGCAACATCACAATCCACATACAATTTCGACAAGTCATCTACGCGAAGAATCGAAGGTGCAGATGTGGCGCTCGCGGAGTGTTCGACAAATTCGCCTTCGCGTTTTGTAATCGCCACGACTTGGCCGTTTATGGCAGATGAAATAGGATAAAGTTCCTCCGTTTTACTATGCGCGAGCTGCGAAATTGTAACTAGCGGATCGCCTATTTTTATTGATTCACCGATCTTTACAAATATCCTACGAATATATCCATCATAAGGTGCCGTGACATTCAAAGAGTGGACGGGCACAACAACTCCAGAAATCGTCACCCGCTGAATCAAATCAGCTTTAACCGGCTTACCCATGGCCTGAGTCTCTTGCGAAATCTCAGCTTTTTGCTGGCTTCTATACCACCATCCGCCGCCCACCAAGATTAAGACTATTACTAATACACTAGAGGCTTTGAATGACATCAAAAACTCCTCCTACATAATATTTAAAACTCCAAGCATTCCGCTGCCAATCAAAATAAGATTTAGCATGTGCCAACTTAGCTTCGCGTAATTTTTGGGTAGCATCCACAACTTCAAGAAAGGAAACTTTACCCTGACGAAAATCACTGAGAATAGTTGTGTTCGACTCTTCTTCAAGTTTTAGAAGTTCGGTATTCAATTGCAAATTTTTCTCAGATTGGCCAAGAATCCGTTTGATATCGGTAATTTTTTGCTGCATTTCAGCCATGGCAATGGCTCGCTCTGCGCTCGCCTTCTTTTGATCATTGACAAATATCCCTAACTCGCGTTCCCGAATATTCCAGTCCCAGATCGTGTATCTTAATCCGATACCGGCACTCCAGTTGACTCCGTCGCGAGTAAGCACTCTCGGTCGGCCGTTCGCGCCCGCGTCATTCATACGATAACTAGATCCTAAACTCAAATCGATGGTGGGCCATTTTTTACTTCGTCGTTCTGATTCTAAAGCGATTCCTGCAATGTCATCTTCTAGTTTTTGTCGTTTTGCTAGAGATGTATCTGCCAATTCAAGTTTCGCTCCTCCTGCTACCAGAACAGCGCTCAAATCGGTGCTACGTTCTTTAGGAATGACCGATTCAAAATCAAATTCCATGCCTTGGCCTAGTGCACCCATCAAATTTAGCAATTGTTCCTTCGCACGATTCGCTTGATCGCGAGCTCCGATAACAATCAGTTCCTGCCGCTGCAATTCCGTTCGCATCCTAACATTATCACGCTTAATCAACATCCCTTGGCGAAACGCAGCGTCCATATCCCGAGCTTGTTTTTCCAACATCTTCTGATGTTCTAGATGTGATTGAGTCGCGAGACTGGCCTCGGAAAAATCATAGAAAGCCCGAACAATATCTAAAACAAGTTGGTCACGACCTTGAGAATATTCCAGTTCAGCAGCATCGACGCGCTTTTTTGCCGCATCGCTTGCCAATGACTTTAGACCCCCATCCCATAAACTCTGACTCAGCGTCAGGCCTACTGTGCGATTATCGCTTGGTCCCTTCGATCCAAATTCTGGCGACGTGGTGTAATTCAGATAAGCACCCGCATCAGCTTCTAGCTTTGGCAAAAATCGCGCTCGTGTATTTTCAAAATTAAGGCGCGCATTGTCTCGACTACCTTGCAATCCAGCCATCCGCGGCGAATGCTCGATCCCATACAAAACAACTTGCTTTAGGGCAAGCTTTTGCTCAGCAGCCGACAAGCTAGCGGCCAGGAACGAAAGAAAAAAATAGAGGATCGGTTTCAACATCTAGAAACTGTACGTAAACGCAGATTAAAGATCAATGAGCCAATTATAAACTGCCCTACTTAAGTGTGTTTACAACATGTTTTTCTCAATAAGCTTTATTTAGCTCTTTGGAATGCAGTCAAAGAACATAAACACATTTAAGTAGGTCAGTTTACACATTGTATAAATTGGACATGCCAACAGATTCGCGGTTACTGACAGATGATCAAAATTTCAAGTATCGACTGACTGTAAGCGGATAGGTAAAATCGACCGTGAAACCCTCTCACCTATCGATATCAAACCCCAATGATACAGATGCGGATTGAATTTCATTTGCTTCACTTCACTTGCCTATGAAATATCAATCAAGCCGAGACCAAATTCTTTAGTGCTAAGTACCGGCATTTTATATTTTGGATATATCCAACCTTTAGGCGATTGCTGAATAGTAGCCGCACCTTTCTTTTGTACGAGAGATTAAAGCAAACCCGTGGATTCATCTTGAACAAAGAATAAAAACGGACAATTTACGCAGTCTAAGCAAGGAAGTTCGTAAGAGACAACCGCCACAGGTTAATTTTGCGCCTCCCCAGAAGTGTAGTAAAATAAAGAGATACATCTTTAAAAATATTTAGGGGATACGATTATTCAACCTGAACAGCATTTGCAACGCGCAAGACGGCTCCTACGCTTAAGAGATTTACGAATCGTGGATCATGTTCGCTATTTGAGTTACATCGCGTCTAAGCACCAGAAGGTTTTAGGTTGCATTTTCATAGCGATTTATTTCTCTGTAGTCGTTTTCGCTTTTACAAAAACAGGTTCTGGCTGGTGGATTGAAGATGATCCGGATTTATACGCATTTGCATCTGGACCTAAAAATCCCCTGGACTTCTTTTTACAAAAGAAACTTCTGCACGCAATTGGTACTGGAAATGAGATTTTTCCAGTTCATTTCGCGTCATTTTGGATTGATTCAAGAATTGCATTCCGCTCCGTCTCAGTCTGCTACAAGCACAGCATTTTTGTTTTTTTAGCGACGTCCTTGTCTCTTTTTTTTGTTCTTCTCGGATTTGGGATTCGAAGCATCCTCGCTACTGTTATGGTCTGCATTTGGATCATCCTCCCGTCGACTACTATTACTCAAGTTTGGCTATCGACTCGTTCTTATATGTACGGACTGCTCTTTTCGTGCTTAGCGATACTAATTGCACAAAAGCTCGCAAAGCCAAAATCATCGTCTCCCTGGGTCGTGGCTGGTTTAACTGTTCTGTTTGCACTCGTGACTTGGTTAGCGCTTGTTTCCAAAGAATTTTTCCCAACCACGACGTCATTATTATTATTTGCTTATTTGGGCTATTTTCGCCGTTGGTTACCTATGGTAATATTGGTGCTACTTGGCGCCGGTTACCTATGGTGCCGGATTTGGGCGTTGGGATTTGAGCTTCATTACGCGGGTCTTTCTTATCTAAATTTACGGGATTCTATTAAATATCTCGTTCTAAGCCCCTATCTTTTGACTGGAAATTGGTTTTGCGTCATACCGTTAAGTTTCGTTGCAACTACAATTGTTGCAGGTATTCGATCAAAAACATTAAATTGGCAAATGCACGCATGTCTTATGCTACTGGTCGTATCGGCGTTTGCTACACTTTTCCCGATTTGGCGACCTATTCTAGACACCATGGGGACCCCAGGCACATGGTATCGGTCTCATTTTACTTTAAATACAATTGTCATTGGCTGGATTGCTCTAACAGTTCAAGAATCCAAGCGAGTTATTTCTTCGTCACTTTGTCTGATTACCCTTGGGCTGGCATCCTATAGCGGTTCAAAACACACCATGATTGTCTGGGATCACATTCGCGAAGCGAACCGAATCGAGGGGCAATTCGCATTAAATCATCCAAATGAGACAATGCTGGATACGAATCCTGCAAGTTGGTTTTTAAGTGGACTCCGCAATCTCTATCCTGACCGTGCTATCGGCAGAACATTCAGACACGATGACAAAGATAACTCGGTGCTGAAAGAAGTTAGTGAGCGGAAAATTCCTATCTGGCGTCGAGACGGAAACGGCATGGTTCGTGGCTATCTTTCGGCAAATGGAACATTTGAACCTATTGAAGCTACAGTCAAAAAAGTTAGTGAACCAGCCATCGCTGAGAACGCTCATTAAAAAGCACCCGTTTTTTCATAAATATTTCTAATTTTACAAAGCCATTCCCGCTAAATAAGGCCTTGAGACGATGATAAATTCCGTAAAGGATCGCTAGTACCGGGTCCGTATCAAAACGTTGGAATGGTCAACCCCGATCCGTTGCATGGTTCAATGCTGGGATGACAACGAGAGCGACCTGGCTCGGTGTTATACCGGATACTCGAACCACACGGACGCTGTAAAATCGTGCAAGGACTTAGGCGCTCAGTACAAAATTGCAAGCGCTACATAAAAATGTTTGCGGTAGAAGACTTGCTTGCAGTCGTTTGCCAAAAGCGGGCAAAGCCGGCGCATATACGTGTGAATTTAAGGTAGTTGGCTTTTCACGAATTTGAGCTCTGCAGTTGCAAGCAAACTTCGGCAGGCAACTTGGCGCATGCCTGCCGATTGCTCTTATATTTTTACTTGGACACCATGGTGGACGATGGTTTTGCGGCGCTATCGCTCGCGAATATAAGGAGTTGATTATCTTTTAGCACCACGACATTTTTGGTCACGTTACCAATGTCAGAAACACCACATGTTTTCAGCGTGATATCCTTTTGTTCATCTAGCTTCCAATCAGAAATCTCGCAGAAATGGAGGTCGTTATAAAGGGCGATCAAGCCTGAGTCGAGAACTGTATATTCTTTTTTCTTGATTGAGCTACTGATCGTGTAGCCGCCTGCATGATTCTTAGCAGTGTCGATCAAATGATAACCTCCGCGAAATGTATTAGTAATATATCCCTGAGAGCATGCGGCATCCTTGAATATGGCCATTACTATTATCATTTCGTTCTTCGTGAACGTTGTGGTGACGACTCCGTAGAGCCCACTCGTATCGTCAGAGGTTAGATGGCATTCTGAGACCCATGTTTTTTCAATTCTTTGCAGAAAGCTTTGAGCTTCGAGACTGTTTTCTTGAAAGGCAGATTGCTGGGTTTGTCCGTCTGCTGACTTCTTTGCTTCGTCGGCTTCTTTCGCCTTGTTGGATCTACCGCAAGCGGCAAAATTTAATAGAACTAAGATGACTAGTGCTTGAACTCCTTTGGTGTAGAGGAACCGGCACGCTCTTGTATTTAAACTTCTGCAAAGGTCAGGCCAAATTCCTGCTAGTTTAAGTGACTAGAATGACGTAGATTTTTAGGTGACTTCCAGCGTTGCCTGTCCCAGTTTCGGACATATTTTGAAGACTATCTGTTTCCGGTGCTCATCTAAACCGCATGCCGGCGTTATAGAAAATATAGCGGTGTGGCCCGGCCTACGCCTTGAGGCCTACGAGCCTTCAACCGATTCCCGCATCTGGTATTTTTGTAGTGATGAAAACGTTTGGGAGGAAGTGAGTCCCTATGGTTCATAAAGATCGAGTCTACGCATCAGCTTCTAGCTTCGGCAAAATCGCGCTCGTGTATTTTCAAAATTAAGTCGCGCGCTGTCTCGACTAGCTTGCAATCCAGCCATTCGCGGCGAATGCTCGATCCTATACAAAACAACTTGTTATTTCGTTGATTTTGATGAACAGGCCAGACAGAGCCCATAAAACACAACTGAAAGATTTGCTTTCTCAAATCCGTGGACCTCTTTCAATGCATCATCGATCCTCGCAAACAACGTCTTATTCCCTCTGTTCAGTTGTCCGCACGATTTGCAGATATAAAAATGGTGGACCTTTCGATCAAAGATATATTGAAAACGCTTCCCTGCTTTTGGAAGGTCGAGTTCTTGAATGATATCCAGATTTTTTAGCACCTCTAAATTACGATATACGCTTGATCGGTCAAAATGCGTGGTTTTTTCTTGAATATAGTCATGAATTTGTTTTAGGGAAGACTGCTTCTTTTGATTGTCGAAGAAGAACTGAAGCAGATACCGCCGAAGCGGCGTAATCTTCAAGTTTTTCGCGCGTAAAACAGCGATAAGATCCTTATGTTTTTTCATCCGATCTCCTGAACGACTTGGTTGCGCCCAACAGATGATACTACGCCAAAAGTATAGAATCGCCAATGAAATTGAAAAATCTATTTAAAATGCCAGTTATCTTTTAATATTCTGAGGGTGAATTGGATGAATCTTGTGATCTATATTATTGACATTATGGTAGAAAAGATCAAAATGCAACTTAGTGTAAATACATCATGTTGCATTAATGCCGTAAGTGACTCACGGAATTTAAATGACAAAAATCAATACACTATTCAAAGATGTCTATGTTCCAAGGCTAAAGGCCAACATATCTCTGTCAGATCATGAGTTCGATCAGGTCTATTCTCCGTCCTCTCGTAATCTGTCGGCGAATCACTGGACACCAGTTGCCGTTGCCAGTCGAGCAGCAAAGTTACTTTCTGACGGTCAAAAATCGACCATTTTAGATGTTGGAAGCGGCGCTGGAAAATTCTGTTTAGTGGGGGCGCTTACAACAAATAATACATTTGTTGGGGTTGAACAAAAACTTCATCTCGTTAACGAATCGCTCAGAATCAGCAAATTGGCTGAGATAAATTCGGCGTCTTTTATACATGGCAATATGTCGGACGTTGACTGGACCAGGTTTGATGGATTTTATTTATTTAATCCGTTTCTGGAACATTTCGTAAACAGCAAAGGGTCCCCAAAGGATCTGACCATCGGATGGGAGAAATATACGAGTTACGTTGAAGAGGTGGAACGCAAACTAAAAGGTCTGAGGTCTGGCGTCCGCGTCGTCACGTTCAATGGATTTGGCGGCACAATGCCGCGTGGATATGTCATGCATGTCGATGAAACATGGCATGACAATGCCCTGCAACTATGGGTCAAGCAGGCGTGAGTTACGAGCATCCAATTAGATCCAGCACTCCATTAATGAACGTGAGGGGGTGCGGCGGACATCCTGGGATATAGAGCATCGGTTTAAAACGCTCAAGAAACGATCTCTCTAGCGCCAAAGATCCGTCGAAAATCCCTCCGGAAATTCCACAGGCGCCAACAGCGATTACAAATTTGGGTGCAGGCATTGCGTCATACGTCGCTTCCAACGCAAGCGCCATGTTTCTCGTGATAGGTCCGCTCAGAACTAAACCATCTGCATGGCGTGGGGAGGCGACAAAATCGATCCCGAATCGACCAATGTCAAAGTTAACGTTGGATAACGCATTAAACTCTAGCTCGCAGCCGTTACAT
>CAZUYQ010000166.1:0-9800 GCA_964624705.1 uncultured Polynucleobacter sp. | reverse complement strand
AATCATCCTAAAAGGTTTACTATTGGCTGTCAACCTAAAAGGATTACTATTGACCTTCGAGAGATCGTTGACAATGACGCCAGTTTAGGACGCGAGTTTTAATAGCGGTCTAAAATGCTTGCGGGACAATGCTCACGCCAGCGGCGGTCTCGTTTGGGAATGCGTCCTGCGTTCGACCATCACAACATGCGTCAAAAGCGGTCGGAGCTTCAAAATCGGATTGATATTGTTGCCCATATGAAATCAACCCACGGCCTGGTCCCTTACGTATTTGCAAATCAAACACCTGTCGCTTTGAATAGATTTGAAATATTTTCCTTTAGCTCAGTTAGATGTTGAAAGTCGCGGACATGCATATGTGTTTTGAAAGCTCTAAGCAGCGATAACTCGTCTGAAAATCCGCAACTTGATAGAAGGGATCGCAAGAGCTCCTTTCCGGGAAATATTCTCAGAATCTTCGGAATATCTTTTGCATCAAGAGCCGCGTTGCAGTTCTTAACCTCATCGTCAAACTTTGCGATTGCTTTGGATGGGTTAAGAGAATCACTTACAATTTTAGCCGCGTTTTCAGAGACTGCCTTGATCCCGCCTTTGTATTGCTCCGCCGTACAAAATTTAGAGAACGTTCTTCGCATCATGCCAAGGGAATATGTGCCGGAAAAGTGAGGAAGGGTCCTCTTAATTGCAACTTCCAAAACCTTAGATCTACAAAAACTAACAATTGCGTCCGTGAGCGCAGCTTCTGACATAGAAGAACCAAAGCATGCCTTAGAAAGTTTTGTGAGTAATGAGGGATGACACAGATAGGACTCGGCCTCGTGAAAACTCAAGGCGACCACATTCTGAACTGCAAGTTTCGGCTCATTAAAATCAGAGTCAATTATCCCTCTGAGGGACACAGTGGGAGCTATGTTTTCCCAAATGCCGGTTTTCTCGACGGCCGCAGTCACTTCACTGCAGCTGCCAAGGGGTATTACTTCGACAGCGGCACCGTCCGTAAGCAGGTTGTAAAAAGCGCTATCAAAAGATTTATCGTGACCCTCAACAGCCAAAACCTTCTGTGCAGACAAAATTGCCGGAATGGCACCAAGAAATGGCCTAAGAACTTCCTCTTCTTCGTTCTTTAGGCCTGCGACTTCAGTGGCCCTTGTCTGATTCTTATCGATAACAAAAACGGCATCTACGCCCTTTCTCATTGCGAAGCTCAGACAATGAGTTCCATAAATAAACATGCCCCCCGGGATCATAGATTCGATAACTTCCCAGGCCAAACAGGCAAGTTGTGGATTCAAATTGAGCTCAGGTTCATCGACGATGATTATGGAATTCTTACCTGCCAAATGGCCAATGTCCGCAAGAAGGCACAGTATTTGTTTTTCACCATCGGATAGCCCTTCAGGGCCATATGAAGTGGACTGCAATTTAGTACATCTAATATTGGCTGTTTCGGGTTCAAGTGTGATCGTGATATCCGGGAAGATCTGATTAAAACCAGCAAATAGCTGCCTCAAGGGTAGCAGCTCTCTTTTGGGAAATTTGTCTCGGTGTAAATTCTGCTCCTGCCACTCCACGGCGGCATCTGAATGCTTCTTTACAACTTCACCGTCTTTAATGTTGAGAAGGATGAATGCGTCTATCACGCGATCAGTAATTTTCTTCTTTTTCTTTGAGCCGTATGTCTCCTCAGACTTTGCGAGCGTAAAATGGCTATCGTAAGTCTTTTGACTGGGTTTCACGCTAGCGGGCACCGACAAGGCACGGCCGCCTTCGACAAATACGACATTGTGGTCCTTCAACTCATTATGAATGTTGTCTCGAAAGTGGCTTAATATTTTGGATTTTCCACTCCCATTCGCCCCCAGAAGAACATTGATCTTTTTTAGAGTTCCCTTAAATCCAGGTCGACCATCTCCATTTCCTGCAGCATATTCTAAGGGGACCGAAATGGGTTTCATCTCATCTTCCGAATGAGCTTGAGTCATACTTTATGAGCCGAATCTGCCCTAACAAGGCCTTTAAATGGTGAAGTGTGAAACTAGAAAAATTTTATTGGGCGGTCTCTTCTTGAACTTGCGCGGGCGCTCAAGGAATCTCCTTGCAACTCCCATCTTGGCATTCATCCTCTTTGCGCAGCGAAAGTAGGATACCTTAACGAATCCGAGACAGCGCTTTTTGCAGTATTTTCATGGCACTTTCAAGATCCTTCCTTAGGTGATCAGAACCCCCGTCAGCTGACGCAGAGGCTACTAAATCTGCCGGAGTTACATCTAATCCCTGGGCAAGCTTTTCAAGGTTATCGGCCGTGATATTTATAGTCCCGGTCCGCTCTAGGCGGTTTAAATACTGGGGGCTAAGCTTCGTTTTTTTGGCGAGTTCCTCTAAAGTCAGGCCAAGGACCTGCCTCGTCGTCCTTATATTCTTCGATATAACCTTGCGTAATGACATCAATTTACCCTCACATAGTCTCGCTATATTAATGTCATTTGACTTTTACGTTTATTGACTTATAAGATTACTTATATGAACTTATAAGTTAACTTGGCGGCGGCCGTGAAAAAACCAAAATCCCAAACTCAGATCGTGTTCCAAATCCGGAGTCAACCGAATGACGGTTACCGATATATTTTTCTCTGTAAGCGGCAAACGATTGCGAAATTTAGAAACAAACAGCAGGCGACATTATTTGCGTGGGCTGTGGCAGTAGAACCAATCTTAACAGATGTGCGCATGATGACGTTTGTGAATGCAGTTACCAGCCTTCTCACAGAATCTGCATCGTCTCTGAACGGGCATTTAAATTCATCGAAATCGTAATTTTTAAGGAGGTTTCATGTTCAGCACAAATAAAGCAGGGCACACCGTACTGATCGTTGATGACTCGGAGGATTTCCGTTTTATCGTTTCCGAACATTTACTAGGAGCAGGTTATAAGACGGCGCAAGCATGCAACGGCCTCGAAGCATTAAGTTATCTTGCGACTCATAAAATGATCGAAGAGCCTTCTGCTATCGTTCTTGATTTGTCCATGCCAGTTATGAATGGAACTGCTTTTCTAAACGAAAAGAGAAAAAGTATCGAGATCAGCGATATCCCGGTCGTCTTGTTTTCTTCGGACACGTCTCTTGGCGATATTGCGAGGCAGGACGCCTGCGTTGTGGCCGCGATTCCTAAGATTACAAAAGCAAACGCTTTGATATTGGCGGTCCATATCGCAGTAAGTAAATCCGAGTTGCAGCAGCTTTTAAAAATAAGTTAATCATTATTATCAAGATAAAGGAGCAAACATGTCACTGTTCAATATCGTTTCTACGCTTATCAGATTCAGTTTGTGCATAGGCATTGCTGGCGGTCTGGTAGATATGACGCGAAACATGATGTTTAAGGCAGCAAATGCGCACCAGCAAGGAATCGTGAAGATAGGCGATATCAATCACGCGCTATTTGGCAAACGCCGTCCCTAAGGTTTCAAATACAATGTAGCCCCAATCTGCCGGAATAAATTTCCGGTAGATTGTGGCATGTGCATTAGGTGACTGGCCTTAGGGAAACATTATTTACAAACTTGGAGTTGATTGCCTTGAATGTAATAGGTCCAATTCTTTGTGTCTGCTGTCGACTGACCATTTGAATCATAAGTGGACTTACATCCTTCGTCTCGAAGCCTTGCAAGCACCCTGACGTCTTGCTCAATACGCGTTGGTAGGGTGCTCGTATTGTGCACGGTGAGCCCGTCAAATCCATTAATGGATGCGTAAGCGCCATTATAAATCAACGTGCTTAACTTTAGCTCCCCGCGGTCAAGATAGGTCTCAATGGGGTGCCAGGCTTCAACCGCGTCATCCAAAATGAGTTGTGGATTCGTGCCATTCTGCCGCAACGAGACAGGATTTCTCCACGTGGTGCCGTCTTGAGCAGGGCGAAACGTTACGTTGCCAAGCTGCACCTTAGATTCCGCCTTCTCGACGTCGATACTGACCCCAAATAAATCGACGTTGTGCATTAGGATACTACAGTTGTCTGCTCGCCAGTCGCCATTTTCTCTAATGACGAGCTGGATTAAATCACCTTTTGTGGCGTTTCCGTCACCGTTAGAATCGCCGCCAACTGAGTCGTCTTGAAAACTTGTAACTGCGATGCGGTTTTCTGCCGTGCCTTCGAGGACGAGTGTAAACCTGTAACCACGAAATCCTGATTTGCCAGGCGCGCTCGATGGGATTTTCAGTTTTACACCAGGGGCGATAGCAAGTTTGCTGCCATTTAGCATTTGCAAACTAGGGGAGACGGGGTACCTGGTTTCCTTTATGACGCCGGTGGTATCAGCATAGTTACCAACGAGCCCAACGTGAGGCACATATTTTTTGCCTGCAAGAATTTCTACTCCTGAGATATCAAAAGGATACCCGACAAGTAAAACAGGGTTAATTTTGTCAGAAACTACTTTGACATTTTCAAATTTCATCGTCATTCCGGTGGTTGCGCGAGTCGACGTGTCGCCAGTTGATAGTTCCAAACCGCCTGAAAGAATACCGTGACCTTCGATTTTAACATTTGTCACCGCAAGATCATTGAATCCAGATGAGTCTTGAAGGACGTATGAGATTCCTGTCCCAAGAGCGTGAATATTTGTGACTTTGGATTTGCCGGAGAGTTTAAGCGGCATAGCACCAACAAGCTTTGTGTCGAGCTCGGCACTGCCGGTTACACTAACAAGGCCCGATACTTGGTTGAATAGCGCCGCTGGTTTGTCTCCGCCAATGGCGACATATTTCTGTGCTGTCAGATCAATATCGACCGGCAACGCAAGAGTACCGATATTTCCTGAGAGTATTGCCGCGTCGCAGTGTTCGGGTTTAATAATAACGCGGTCTTGTGCTCGCGTCATAAATTTTGCTAAGCCGTCGCGGCCAGAGACGTTATTTATCGCAACACAGCAGACAACCATTTTGTTGAGATTTTCGTCAACCGCGTAACCATAGCCGCTGCGCGAGCAGCCTAATGGCGCAGAACCAAATGCAGCTTGGTCGTTAAAGGCGAATACCTCCGTTTCGCCGGTAGGAATTTGTGATTTTGGTTGATCACTGCCCGCGTCTCCTCCAGATGAACCCGAACAGGACGTTAGAAGTGATAATAGAAGTAACTGCTTTAAATGAATCGGCATAAAACAAGATCTCCTGCAAGGTGATTAGAACTGATAACAAAAATCAACGTCGACGGTTGAAGAGTTCGACTATTCGCAAGTGCCGTGCCAGAATTTGCCATATTCGTGGATGCTGTCATTTCGGCAGCTTACATTTTTAAAAAACCAAGAACTAAAAGATACGCCTCGAATTTAATCAGATGTGGTTTACTTCTGTTGCCGTAGCGTTGCAAAAATGCACCGGTCTAAAAACATTTAACGGTCATGGCCTGATCCTCCCACTTCTTTCGTAGATAAAAAAATGTTCGCCTGCTTTTGCCAGTTGTTTGGCAGAAATGAGAAGCCTGCTCTTCAACGGTCTTTCCTCCTTCCATTAGACCGGCTATTAGCTCGCTGTAGGTGTTACGGGTCTCTGCTTTTTTAGGCAGTACCTTCGTAAATAGGTCGCGCCATCGCTGAGGAGCAACGCAGGCAAGCTCATACCCTTGCTCCAGTGTTCTCAAATTTACTTTTGCAAGGTCGATATTTGCGCGGCAGTCAGTTAAGAAAGCGACTACTTCGTGCACCGTGTCCTGATCTGGAAAGTGATGGAGTGAGGCAGCTGCAACGAGAAGCCGTTCGGATATTTCTTCTGGCGCAATTTCAACTTGATAAAGCAAAGCCCGACTCATTAACGCATCAGTCAGCGGCGACTTCGGTAAGTTATTAGTTATGACAATTAGTTTTCCGCTGAAATCGACGAACTCAGCTGCTGCTCGGTCTGAGGTCGAAGAGCGCCGGACGCGTCTTTTATCAGTACTTTCGCCGCTGGACCAGCTTGCGGCACAAAGCATGGCGAGTGTTTGCGTGTTACTAAAAACGCCGGCCGTGTCGTCAAGAAGCAAAACTCCATCCGGGTTTTCCGCCAGGTGATTAAATAGTGCAACGGGTGTTGCGTAGCTACCAATGCTTGAGAAAGAAACGTTGCTGTCTCTCAATGCTTGCGAGACGGTACCAGTTTTTGCCCATCCCGGCGCACCAGTCACAATAAGTAGGTGAAACCTGGAACTCGCCAGGAGTACCTCGATAAGACGTTTGATGTCGTCCATGTGTTCCATCTCGAACGTACCTCTCTGTTAGTGCAACGTTGCACTTTTGCACTAAATAGTTTTTAAACTCAAAATAAGGTGTCAGATGTGTGGCAAAACCAAATCAAATTCAGTTCCAGACTTTATGCTTGACCGGCATCTAACGGCACCACCGTGGGCTTCGACGATTCGTTTGACAATATAGAGGCCAAGGCCTGATCCGTCGGACTTTTTAGAGAAAAATTTCTCAAAAATCTGGACACGATCTTCCGGCGCTATGTAAGAGTTACTTCCTATCGTGACAACAGTAGCTGATTTCTTGTTGAAATAGCCACGACGTGTTGAAATCCAGAGTGCCTCAGTGGGTGACGCTTGAACTGCATTCTCCACAATATTTGCGATCGCACTGATGATTTTCGAACTGTCGACTTCGACAGGCGTTTCCGTTTTAAAATCAACTCGGTATTTGAAATCGCCCAGTGAGCCCTTGATTGTTTTTATCGCGGCATGGACGACATCACTTGGCCGGACCAGCTCTTTTTCAAGAATGAACGATCTACTCGTATCGATTACATCCTGAAGAAGGCGCTCGACCGCTTCTGTCACATGTGCGATTTCAGGAAACGCGGTCTTAGCAAGAAATACAATGTCATCTGGGTGAGTAGCCTTTAACAATGCATTAAGGTTGGTGCGCAAAAGATTAAATGGTCGCTTGAACTCGTGGGCAATCGTCTGAACAGCATCTGCAAGAATTTCGTCCCTGGCATTCTTCTGAGCGCGGCGGTAGAGATCTCTAAGACTATTGGCAAATGTAAGAAGCGTTTCAACCTGCGACGTTTTATAAACTTCCTTTTTCTCAAAAGGGATTTCAAATTTCTCCCCGACCAGGGTCGGCGTGATTTTAATGACTTTTTCGAGGGCCGCGGCGATTCCCTCGTCGGTTAGTTCAGAATTCCTGATTTCGTGAACAAATTTTGGGATGAGACGGAAATAATCGATCCGCTCGGCAAAATTAAGAAAGCTTTGGTAGTTACTGATGATATTTATTGTCAGCGTCCGCCAGAGGTCGGTCTCTTCAGACGCTGGCTGCCGTTCTTTGCTTCCTAACAGCACGCCACAAAAATCTGCAGCTTCCTCATAATAGATCTTTACCGATTCATTGTCGGTCATCTGAGCAAGGATCAAAAAAGCTCGCCTAGATCTATCTAGGTGCTGATAGGTTGCTCCAACGTTTTGAGCGCGATACATGGGATTGGCGACCGGAGAAAGGATCCGGCACACCTCAAGCTCCGCGCGGTGAATATCGTAAATTTCTGCCGAATTGAGTTCGGCACTGGCCTTCTCATAGGCGTCGGCCACCCGATCTTGGTCACCAAGGAGTGCCGCCGCAAGGCAGCGAAAAATCAGGTACTGCGCCCGTTCAAGGGTTGCAACGCCTGGATCTACTTTTTCGAGTAACTGGTCGCCCTCGTCCCAGTAACGCTTAGCGATTTCGGTTTCCCCAAGCTGGGTTAAGATCATGGCCCGGTATCCGAGTTGCCTTAGCTTGTAGCGACTGTCAAATGCTTCGGCCAAGGACTCTTCGAGTTTTGCCGAGAAGACATCAAATGATTTCGCATCGCAGATTTTAAGTGCTGCGCGGATTCCCATTGCGGCACCAAAACTTTGAAAGTATCTATCTGGCGAAGCCTCGATCTTGGCTAATGCTTGCAGATGATAATGGATGGATTTCCTAGAGTTTCCCGACGAGAAATAAGAAATCGCAATTAAGGTGCAGATTTCGACGTCCCAAGGACTCGCATTAAATAGAGTCTTTTCGACTTGATCCCTGAGTGCGATCCCAACCCGCTCATTTCCCATCAAAAAATTAAGGTGCATACGCCAGGCGACAAATCGCTCGCGCATGCAATCAATTTGACACGAAGATTCCAGTTCATCTAGGTCACTCAAAGCCAAAGCGAGTGACGTAAAGAGCCTGCCAGTACATAGTGCTAGTCTGCGGTACCAGGGTGAGGCGTCTTCTGGAAGGTCTCGTTCAATCTCGTGATAACGCGAGGTCCTAACGTAGAGTTCTGCTATAATGAACGCTCGGTCATCGGCTGGAATATCACTTGGTAGTGTGCCATGGTAAGAGCCGCGCGCCTTAATCTCTTGAAATATCTCAAGTGATTTTTCAGATTTTAAAAATGTCAGGGCTGCATTTGTCACGTTATACCTCACGCCTCAGGAAATAATTCTTCGCCTTCTGTGCCCAATGTCGTTCTCAGGACATCCTCGGCCGTCTTACGGTCTGGAAGGAAGAAATCTGCTTCCATAACAAGTAGCGGTTTTGTGCCGACAGTATTATCAGTGTCCTTCATCGGGAACACTTGTCCTGTCAGTTTAAAGTTTGCTGGCGTTTGGTTCGACACCTCTGCAGCAGTGACTTCAAAACGGTACGTCTTGCCAACATGGAGCGGAGCAAAATAACTTAGGGATGCTGTTTTTGTGAAACCGCCACGGCCTAGATGGGACATCAGATACCAGGACATCATGCCGTCAAGAATCGTAACGCTCACGCCACCATAGGCGATACCTGGAAAGCCGGAGTGAAAGGTTTCGATCTTTAAATCAACGAACACGCGGCCTGGTTCAATGGTCGGCGTGAGGCGAAGGCCGCGTTCATTATCTGGGCCAGACCAGAAACAATTATAATCTGGGCGTTTGCGCCACGCCTCACGGAGAGCGAATACATTTTTTTTAATTTCAAATAGCGTCATCGAATATTCCTTTCACTGAATTGTTTAGAGCAAATTCATATCTTTCGTTAAGAATCTCTGGAAGATGCGAAAGCTCTGTGCCCGCAAAAAACCTGCGGATACCGCCTTTTAAAAATGCTCGATGTGTCTTCATGCTGGCCTGGATCTTCAGTCGCTCAACATCAGAAACCCCGTCTAGCCCACTTTGAACATAATCTCGGCCCGTGCGGATATGTTTTGCTTCGTCTTGAAGAATTTCTAAAGATGCAGCTCTAATGGTGCGAGACCATTCAGCTGTGAAGAGAGTTTCGGCCTCATTTTGAATGTAACTAAGAAATGCCATCGCCGACGGCTCAAAGATCAAATGAACCACTGCCAGGCGTTCAACTAAATTAGCGGGACCATCGAGCAGACACCGTTTTGCGGCATAAACGTCGTACGTCGTCCTGGGTGGCACTATAAATTCGGAAAACATCCTTTTGACAAGCTCAGCATGCCGCTCCTCTTCGCGGGCCATTTCTAGGTAAAATCCTGCAGCCTTAATATTTCCTATCTTTCTCGTCTCAGCGTGAGCCCAGGCAGCTTCCCTGGCGGCAGCGCATTCAGCCAGATAAAGACTGGAAAAAAGCGCATTCCACGGTCTACTTTGTGGATCAGAGGGTGAAGTTTTAATGTTATTCATTCGAGGCCGCCACAGGTTCCGGGTTTATCTCAATCCCGTACTCCGTCAATTTTCTACTGAGGGTGCTCTTGGGCATTTTGAGTTTACGGGCAAGGCTCTCGACCGAAATAGGCCGTGCGATCTTTTTTGCATTGGCCCTGAAATAATATTCCTCATATTTTTTCTGTGCCTCGCGG
>CAZUYQ010000165.1:5087-9917 GCA_964624705.1 uncultured Polynucleobacter sp. | reverse complement strand
ATTCAGAGATCAAAGAACGAGCGTCTTTCACTGACAAAATGTATACGCTTTAAATTGCAGTTAATAGGTTGGATTTTATGAAGAAAATAGGCTTAAAACACAATTAACTCGACCAGTTTAAAGAATTAACGTGTTGCGCCGGGCCACTTTTGATGACTAAAAGCATAGGCTCTGCTGATAAAAACAATAAAATGGCTTACTAGTTGTAAAGATTCTTGAATGCGACTTGGCCAGGACGCAGGTCCTGGCTTCTGAGATTCAATTCATCGCTACCAAATGCAGCCGGGATTGCCATGCAGCAATCCCGGCCAAAATTTACCAAACTTCTATAGCGCATTTATTTTCGTAGCCATGCTGTCATGCACCCATTGGAGAGACATATCTCCGTCCTTATCAACGCCCATCACTGGAGCTTCACTTAGGTCCATACCAGAGCAGAGTGTGGAATCTGTGCTAGTACGGTAATCCTGATCGAAATTGCTTACACAGACTTGAACTTTTGAATCATTACTTGGGTGACTTCCTGCAGAATAGCCACCGCTTGCAGTTTTATCTGCAAATATGGATGAAAGAGTTGTGCTCGCCGTAATAGCACTCCGACTGTATCCCGAGCTTGCGATATCTTGATACATGAGTGAGGTCTGGCCCGTAGAGTAGTTGCCGTGGGCAATCGTCCGATAAGATTGGCAAGAATTGTCTTTGACGCCTGATCTTGTAACCCATAGCTTGAATTTACTATCCGAAAGTATATTCAAGTGCAGAGCTAGCAGCATAGTGCCGCCACCTGAAATGGCGCCATTTGAATCGGTCAGATAGAATTGGACATGACCATTGCCATCAACAGAACGATCGTAAAAGATCACGTAACTTTGAACTTTAACATCGCTTACGTATCGATCGAATTTGGCATACATGACCGGCTTATCGCAGGTCCACTGAAAGTCAATAACGTATTTTTTAGTAGTAGATACCGTCTTCGTATAAACAGCGCGCTTCTCGTATTTTGAAGTTACAGGGAAACTAGAGGGGGGAGTGACACTCGCTTCTTTAAATTCAACAGATTCCGTGTCGCTAAGAGTCGTAGTACCGGAAGTCGGGGCCTGGGAACATTTAGTAATACTGGGATATTTAGACACAATAAGCGTGGCGACTTGGCTGCGGATGTCCTCCAAATGCCCAGCCATTCCGCCTTTGTCAGGAATAAGCTCTTTCGCCTCGTCGCCCGCTGTTGCGAGTACCGAAGTGTATTTGGCCTCGGATGGAAATCCCATAATAAGCCAGTAGAACATACGAACTGTTTGTGCGAATGTTTCGTCGTTCGATGTGGTCGCTTGAGATGTTGGTGAGTTTCCAATGAGAAACGTAAGTAATGTTAGGAGTATGATCGGATAATTTTTTTTCATTGTTGTATTCCTTAATTAATACAAGGGCTTTCGCCACATTTTAAATTCATGGGAATAATAAGTGCACTTGGTGAAACAGTAGTAGTCTCTGCTTCCGTGTCATCGCTCTTCTTGCTTCCGCAGCTTGCAATAAACCAACAAGTTGCAATGACTGAAGCTCCTAATACGATCTTAAACATGAATGAATCCTCCTATAAGTAGTATCTTTTCATCGGAAAAATGAAATCACTCTGAAGGGTTCCATCTTGAACTGGTCCAAAAAATGCTAATTTAATCGCATCATAACGAGCAGTTAAATTTTTTCACGAAGATGACAAAAACGACGCTTTTGTGACTGTGGAACTCGTCTCATTGCCTGGCACATCGTGTCGATTAGTCTCTTTTATGAAGAGAGACCTTGATCGTGACGATGTCGTTGCTGGTGCGACTTGAGGTTGTGACTGAGTTCAACGAGGCAGGCATAGCAGAGACAAACGCCATCGTCAAAATTATCGGCGAGAAATTGCTTTTAAGTTTTGCGCAATCGCAGCTGAATATTATCGGCGCGGCTTCTGACATCGGGGGCTCGGATCGGATCTTTGAACAAGACTCTGACCAAAGGATCAATCGTGTCCATTCGCTGGATTAAAGCGAGTCCAATCAGATGGATTGACATTTTCCAAGGATGTAATACCTGGTAACCTATTAACTACTTGAACCCTGGCTATCAATTTCAACGACGCGAAAGGCTACCCGCTAAAGATTTCGTAACGGCCGGAGTTTTAAAAGCACTCATATCGGCACCATACTTAGACATTACCGCCACGATCTTTTCAGAATCGCTTTCCAGAGGGACAAGAGTGTCTACAGGGGTAATGGTATTCTGGCCATAAACCTTTACCGTCAAATCATTACTTTGAAACGCAGGTAGGACATAACGCGATTGTTCAAACATAAAGGATGACTCTTCAGCTCCGATGGTCTCTATAACCTCGGAATTTTTAAGTTTTCCATTCAAACTATAGCGACTTGCGCGACTGTCTTCTAACAGAATAATATCACTCGTCTGCTTTGATTGATACAAGTTGGTCGCGGTTCTTAGTGGCTTTGTTGTGACTATTGGAATTTTTCGATTGCGAATTAACTCAAGAAATTGGGTGGCCTCGGTACCTTCAAAAAAAGCAAGGGGAGTATACTGATCGTTGGGAGCAATAGTATAAGCGGCATTGCTATGTGTACCATTACTGTCGACCTGATAACGAATGGTTACAATCTTTTTATCGGAAGGATCAGTTAAACCAAAATAAACTCCACCATCAGGGTTATCTAAAGATTGGGTATCGATAAGGTATATTCCATTTTTATCACCAAAAAAACCCATGCCATCAACCGGACCCAAATCAGACGATTTGATCCGTTCCTGACCTGGATACACTGTATCAAATGCACCAAGAATAAGGCCATTTTTGGCGCGAAATACGGCGCTGAAATTTAAACCCTGCAAGCTGGATGTTGAAGAAGTGTCACTAAGAACGTTGCTACTATTTGATGACTTGTGCTTACAACTAGTGAATCCTAAAGTTAGCCCGAGTAGCACGACGTAGCTACAAAAAGAAAATGATCCTGCTATCATAAAAATCCACCTCACAATTTTTGGTTAAAGTACAACAATTATTTTGGTACCGTGCGCTCCATTGCCACCACCATCTGATCTGATAAGATTTGCTCAAATTTTACTTGTACTATGGCTTCTTATAGTCAAATCCAAACTTCAAATTCGCACCCTGAGATTTAACAGCCAGATCCAATTTGACAGCTCTGAGAGCCGGAATGCCAGGATACATATGCGCACGAAGTTCCAAATTCTGGATCGCCGTCTCGACTTCTATCTCATCGCTATCGCGACCCATTGCCGCCGCAACCAAAAATCTTAGCTCGCTATCTGGTGGCAATTTTACATCATAAAAAAGCACCTTATCGCATCCGACGTATTTAGTACCATCAACCGTCTGGGTATCAGCCCGACCTTCATATTTCATCTTATAATCTTGACTTTCAAAATGCCCTGTTGCCCGAAGATCTTCCATAAATTTTGGCGTAAAAAAACTTTCTGGGACGACCCAGTTAGTTGTTCCTTGCTCACGGCCATGAAGTTTAATCATGACGTCGAAAGACAAATCTATGCTGTAACTAGGGCCACTGGGATGATTTGGTTGGGCATCCTTCACCAACGCTGCCGCAGTTCCCGAAGCTACCATTCCTGAAGTTCTGCCAGAGCTTTTGTCTAAAACATAGTTCGCTTTTTCACCCACAGGGTTCGCGAATACAGCACTCAGTGAGCTAGTAAATAGAACGGCAGAGATAAATGTTCTGATCATAAATAATTCACCTTTAAACTAAAATGTTCAACATGAGAAACATGTCTCTATTTTAGCAGAGAATTACAGTCTATTTTTATGAGAGCCCCTTAACAGATTGGATATTAAAGGCGAATAAAGCCAATTGCATCAAACACCAATTTTAGCGTTTTTTCCGCCTTTTCACTCGCTCGTTCAGCCCCAATCCGAAGCTGGCGCGAGAGTTCACCGCGATCTGATAAGAACTGAGCGGTTCGTTCCTGTAGGGGGCGCAATTCCTCGACCACGATATTTGCAGTATCGACTTTAAGATGCCCGTACATCTTGCCAGCATAACCGGCAACAATATCACCGACCGCCCGACCGGTAATCGCCGCTTGGATATCAATCAAGTTCTTGAGTCCTGGCTTATCATCTGCATAGACAATTTCGCTGTCAGAGTCGGTAACGGCCCGCTTAATTTTCTTTTCAATTTCCTTCGGCGAGTCATTTAGATAAACGGCGCCACCTTCACTGGAAGCGCTCTTACTCATTTTATTGGTGGGTTCTTGAAGATCCATAATCTTCGCGCCAATTTTTGAGATATACGGCTCGGGAACTTTAAAAAGAGTGCCGTACTGATTATTCATCCGAATCGCAATATCGCGAGTCAGCTCTAAGTGTTGCTTTTGATCCGCACCAACCGGGACTAAATCGGTTTGATATAAAAGAATATCGGCTGCCATCAGCGCAGGATAAGTAAACAGACCGACAGGAATGGTCTCGCCCGCTCGCGCACTCTTGTCTTTGTACTGGGTCATCCGACCAAGCTCACCCATGTAAGAATAGCAATTTAACACCCAAGCAAGTTCGGCATGTTGACGCACCTGACTCTGAGGAAAAATCACCGCATGATCTAGATCAATTCCTGCTGCAAGATAGGTTGCTAAAGCAAAAAAAGTATTCTCGGACAATTCTTTGGGATCTTGACGCACCGTGATTGCATGCAAATCAACCGCAAAAAAATAACATTGATACTCGTTTTGAAGACGAACCCAATTTTTAATCGCACCCAGGTAATTACCGATGGTGAGGCGGTTAGTGGGTTGAAT
>CAZUYQ010000165.1:0-5077 GCA_964624705.1 uncultured Polynucleobacter sp. | reverse complement strand
GAATTCCAGAGACCATTACTTTTTTTGTCGTCATAAAAACCTTTGCAACAATCTGTCAAATTTTAAGAAATACCCGAATCCATGAGCCATCTAACCATTGGTATACCGCAGAAGCTGGAAGCGAAGAGAACTGCAATAATAATATCCAGAACAGGTATCGTCGCCGAGAATCGATTTAAAGCTGCGCGGTCTCGACGAGTCAACGAAGAGGATAATTCCGTGACGGTCATACGGCGCTGCACCTCACGGCAAAACCCATCGCGTAATTCTGCTGACTTTAAAGCCACTAGTTCCGAGCGCGTCTCTAAAATTTCGGCGTGATTCGTTTGATTAAACTTTTGTTCGCCTAAAATCAACATCTCCAACCACGCAAAAAAATCCGGTGAAAACTGCGTCTCAGAAATATTTGCTGACACCTCATTTATCATCCAGGACTTCGGAACAGCAAATAAGGCTTTCATCGTCAAAAATCCAGCTGTCGCGAGTCCAGTTCCAACTAAAGCCAAATCAGCCCACCATGGGATTAAATCATATGATGAGTCACTCATAGTTATTTTTGCGATAACGATACGCAAACCAAATATCAAGGCAGCAATTCCCAATACTCTTAAGACTAGAGATCGCGCTAATACGTTCGCATCCGCCATCACGTCATGTCCTGCATGGACCGTGGTCCAAACATGGTCGACCACTTCCGAACCGTCACGGCCCAAAACCCTCGCTTGTCTCGCAAGCGTGCGCCAAGGATCCAATGCCGGCAATGGGCCTGTACCATGTGCCAATGGCTTCAGAAAGTCCTTCAACGTCAACTCATGAGCCAACATGTGTTCCCCACTGCCCTGCCCATTTCGCCATCCGCAACGGAATCGTTCCATTTGCACAATTGGCATTGAGCTCTGAATAAAGCGAGAGATAAAGCAAGAGCCCCTGAAGATGTCTCGGAGTCAACTTATACTGTATCACTCGCCAGTAAGACGCCAGATCAAGGAGATTGCCAGACCGATCTAAGGGATGTTGGTCTGGATAATAAACTTGCGGCTCCACTTTCATCCGCGCAGAACTCAGGGATGCAGCCTCCGAAAGAAGCGCTCTTATTCCCGGTGATACTAACTGGGTTGATGATTGCCAGACCGCAAAGACAAATGGCAACCCCGTGAGATCCCACCACGACTCACCAAGATCAATCAGATTCACAAATTCACTGCGCCTTGCTAAGGCCTCATCGCCAATAACAAGTTCCAGTGGACGATTACCGGTAATAAAACTATTTGAATTCGGAGTCGTTGAGTCACCGCGACACATCTGCGCAGATAGCGCTTCCCCAAACCACATTCGTAATAGAATTTTCGCCAATGTCGAAGATGCGGCAGATGCCGGTGTAAATAGCACACTAGGAAATGGCACACCTTGCGGTGGTGGCAATAATGCAGCTTGGGCTAGAACTTTCTGCGCCGCTCTGCGCATATCTCCCTGATGGGTCTGTAGCGCTTGACGAAAAATATCGCCAAGCGTCGCCTGACGTCGCTTAATAAACTCTAAAATACTCGCATGTTCGCGGTGGGCACCGAGATAGACGCTTAAAACTGGCCCCTCACTCGCAATTCCCATTGGTAGAGCAATATCGAGGTTCTCACCTCTAAGGAGATTGATCGACGAACACGGCGCAATTCCAACGGCACCATCACACAACCAACGGTTTACCGTCGTCGGATGTCCAGTCGACAAAGATATTTGTCCACCCGCAATACGCGTCAATTCTTGATGCATCGGATGCAGATTGAGATAAGGAATCCAGCCAATTTGCACACCTGCGGTTGCCATTAGCGAATGCTCCTAAAAACTTCATTTGCAGTTGCCAGCGTCGATTCTATATCTGCGTCGGTATGCGCACTAGACACAAAGCCCGCCTCATAGGCAGACGGCGCCAGATAAACTCCACGTTCCATCATACCCCAGAAAAACTTCTTAAATAGCGGAACATCGGAATTCTTTGCTTCGAGAAAATTTCTTACTGGTCCTGCTTGGAAGAAGTAACCAAACATTCCCCCTTCGGCGTCAACTGATAAGGAAATATTATTTTGCTTCGCTGCATTTTGCAAACCTTCCACCAGTTTTTTAGTTTGACGTGTAAGATCTTTAAAGAACGATGGTTGACTGATGATCTCTAGTGTTTTTAAACCGCAGGTCACAGCAACAGGATTTCCTGATAGAGTCCCGGCCTGATAAACTGGCCCCGATGGAGCAACCTTCGCCATAATATCGCGGCGCCCACCATACGCAGCAAGCGGCATTCCACCACCGATCACTTTTCCTAGTGTCGTCATATCAGGACAAATATCATGCAGACCTTGAACACCTGAAATACCAACACGGAATCCAGTCATGACTTCATCAAAAATCAAAACCGCACCAAATTTAGTACATAGCTCGCGAAGACCCTCAAGAAATCCTGGTATTGGTCTAATAAAACCGCTATTGCCAACAATCGGCTCAATGATTAATGCCGCGACCGCGTCTGGATACTTATCAAAAATTGCAGCGACCGCACCCAAATCGTTATATGCTACCGTGAGTGTATCGGAGGCCGTACCAGAAGGAATTCCAGGACTATCGGGCACTCCTAAAGTCGCAGCACCACTGCCAGCTTTTACGAGCAGCATGTCACCATGACCATGATAGCAGCCTTCAAACTTAATAATTTTATTCCGACCAGTAAAAGCACGAGCGACACGCAGCGCTGACATACATGCTTCAGTACCAGATGAAACAAAGCGAATCATCTCCATACTTGGCAAATGACTCATTACTGCACGAGCTAATTTTGTTTCTAATTCGGTGGGAGCACCAAAGGAAATTCCGTCTGCCGCGGCGCGGCCAATAGCTTCTAGAACCGCTGGATGAGCATGTCCAACAATTGCTGGCCCCCAACTTCCGACGTAATCAAGATATTCGTTGCCATCAGCATCCCAAAGACGTGAACCCTTGGCTTTGGCAATAAAAATGGGGTCACCGTCTACAGATTTGAAGGCCCGTACAGGTGAATTCACACCACCAGGGATCACTGTACTTGCATCCGCAAATAGCTTTTTTGAGTTTGGCCAACGACGCAGTTCTTTACTTATGTTTGTCACATCCACTCCAGTTCTCAGATCTAAATCGGACCCTCGATCATCTGATTTTAAACATGCTCTGGCAACAGCCAAATAGAGGGATAGACAGACCCCTAAAATGAATGATAAATACATTTATTACAATAACTTATGCTTTATTTTTAGATTCTAAGGAAACATATGACTCACAATTTAAAATTGTTCAAGACTCTGATGCTATCGCTTCCAGCCATAACCCTTTTCTCTGGTGAAGCGTTCGCGGCAGGAAAGACGACTCCCAAAAAAACAGCAGCTAGTGAGCTCGACAGTTCCGTGGATGAAAGTATGGGACGGGATTCTTCGCAAAATGCGCGTGCTTCACAGAAAGCAAACGTCGACCTACTCTACTCGCCAGCATCACAATTTGTTCTGAGCTATGGCGCTGCGGCAAGCTATAATATTCAACCAAATCTTGCTGCAGGACTCACGGTTTTAACAGGGAGTAGGTCCATTTCTGAGTCAACCACCGACGGCGGCCTTACGATATCGAGTTCAGCTAAATTAGATGGAATGGCCGCCTACGGCTATGGTCGTTATTTTTTTGGCAATAGTTTTAACGTAACCGGTGGGCTGGGGCTTCGCAGCGCAACCATTAAATACGAAGTCGACGCACCGAGCATAGTCACTCATGTTGACGGTAAAATAGATATCCAGAGCATTGTTTTACCTGTCTTTATTGGCAATAGATGGACTTGGGACTCAGGCTTCACTATTGGTTGTGACTGGATTGGCATCATGATTCCAATAAGCGGCAGTACTAAAGGATCTATCAATGGAACTCTCACCAATGATTCCATGAAAAAACTCAATCAAGATCTAGTTGACCTTGGTGACAGTCTCGCCCACACCACCAGCACGACTTTGTTTCTGACATCGATTGGTTGGGCTTTTTAAATTAACCCGCGATCAAATCATTGGCAGCAAATTGAGGATCGATCGTATACCGATCATAGACTTCAAATATACTTGGTGCGAGTCCATGCGTTGTAAGATTGCGTAATTCATTTTGATTCAGCGAGACAAACTGCTGCCAGGTAAATTCTCTAAGAGTTAACGGAGCAAAGGTTTCTCTCGTAATATCGAAATGAATCCCATTCCATATATTCCAGGCGTGATCAATCGTCTGACCATCGCCAGTCACGCGACCTAATACGTAGCCGATAGACGGGCAACTCATCGATAATTTCATCGCATTGTCATAACAAGTATTTGCACGAATTTTGTTGGAAGATAAAAACGTTAGGACGACCTTACTTAGGTCATCGTAACCACGCCAGCTTTCCACTGACACGATCTTCTGCAACTTGGATCGCCAAGTCGTAAAATGCATACCCTACCCCTTCATTCCATTCACTTTATCAACGACCAGACTCAGTTCGGTAAGCTGAAAGAAATCTTTAGATAGCGACCTCGGATCAACGTCAGACCAACGCATTCATGGCTATTTTTTGTAAAAATCCAAGTTTCCTTAGGCAGGTTTACGGCAGATGGCGAGGACGGCGGACCATCATTGTTGCTGCGGCTAGAATAAGTATCCCAAGTAATAGTCGACTGACGTCTGTACTTTCACCAAAAACAACGATGGAAACCACCACCGCGATCGGTAATTTAAAATCACTTGCGACCGCTAACGCGCCATAGGAAACACGCGACACGCCAAAGTTCCACATCGCAAAACCAAGTCCAGACGCGACAACACCCAGCCATGCCAGGACTCCCCACTCTGTAACAGTCAGACTTCGCACAGGCGCATCGTTTAAAATAGCAATCACAGCAACAACCGTAGCACCAATAAATGCCCCACCAAAATAATAAGGGGCTGTCCGTATTTGATCTAAAACTGCTGCAGGGGCAGCTTTCGCGTACACAAACTGACCTACTGCAAATAACAAATTAGCTAGCTGAACGAGGATAATTCCATAGAACAT
>CAZUYQ010000164.1:9129-9961 GCA_964624705.1 uncultured Polynucleobacter sp. | reverse complement strand
GTGGATTTGGTTGAGGATTCGGATTTGGTTGAGGATTCGGATTTGGCTGCTGTTGTCCTGGAAAATTAATCATGACGACGCTGTCAGCAAGAGTTGATGCTGATTGGCCGACATCAACCGAATTTAAAAGCGCAGCGACAGTGGGTGCAAAGAAAAAGGATGGGGCTCCGACGTTAGAGTATTCTTCGGTCCATTCAGGGCGACGAACAGGGGGAGCCTGGTGGTTGCGAAGTTCGCTCACGCTAATGCCAACAATTTCCCAGCCATTTGGTGAGGCAATATAAAGTGGAGCACCCGAAATACCTTCAGTAGAGTCACAGTCGTGGTGAATTCTTTCTTCCACGAGAGAGCGGATTGTAACCCGCAAGCGAAACCTGCATGGGGAATGTTGTAATCTGTGCTGGCGATACACTCATAAAGCCCTGGGTTTCGCCAATCGGTTCCGATAGTTCAACGACTGCCCAGTCAGTCCTGCGGTCGGCCTCTGGGTTGATGCTGCCAACCCAAGCGCGAACTGGAACAGCCGTCACAGAGCCTGTTCCATTAGTCATATTTGCGACGAAATTTCGAACCTCACTTCGTGGCTCAGCTTTCCCAGCGACTATGCAATGACCGGCTGTGAGAAGTAATTTTTTACCAATAAGAGTTGCCGTGCAGCCAAAGTCGGCAAAATTTAGCCTACCAATGAAGGCAAAGGGTGCGGTCCCGTCGGTGACTATTTTACGGTCATCGTTGCCGTAAATATTCTTGGGGGAGGAGCTGGTCGGGCGGCTACAATTTACCAATGCCAAACTGCATAAAACTAGCAAATATTCACAGTGGAAGAGTTTTT
>CAZUYQ010000164.1:8822-9119 GCA_964624705.1 uncultured Polynucleobacter sp. | reverse complement strand
ATGGGGACTCCGCAGACGTTAAAAATACCAACCGAAGGCTTGGTCGATTACCAAGATGAAAAGCAAAACCGGACTCTGCCTCGATTTTGTCTCGATAGCAATATTTAAAGGCAATATGTCGCTAAAATGATACATCCGTAATGAAGAAAATCTTTCAAACACCTATTGCCGTAGCGGGTTTTGAGGTTTATCTTTCGTATGTACGACGTTTTTTTTCCTTTGAGGAGGTAATGATATGAAAGTTTTATCAATCGTCGGATCGGCCGTACTGGCAATGAATTCAATGGTAGTTCTTGC
>CAZUYQ010000164.1:220-8812 GCA_964624705.1 uncultured Polynucleobacter sp. | reverse complement strand
TAAAATTGATCCAGCTGAAAATAAATTGAATCAAATGATTCAAGCTCTATTGATCCTCGCGCGATGACTGCCGCGGTGCAAAATTCGACAGGTGTTTTGATCCGTGTTCCAGTTGATGAATCCGGACGTGAGTTACCTGCAGCTGCTGAACTTCGCGTGGTGAATGCGAAAGATTCAGATACGAGTGCGGCGAATCTCCCAACCCTTTGGAATACTGGCTTCGATGTGAGCAAAGCGCCACAAGTTGATAGCAGCACCGATAGCGGTGACAGCTCAACTCATCGTGGTTGGAACCGTTATAATTATGGTGGTGGTTGGAGCAGTAACTATTATTACAATTGGTATACACCAACTTATTACTACGGTGGCTATAACTACACTTACAGCAATCCATACTATTATAACTACTACAGCCCTTATACCTACAATGGTTATAATTGCTGGGGTAACCGTTACTACTACTATCGTCGTTGGTGATTTCTGGACTTATTATTTTAATTTAGTCGTACGAGAAGAAGCCCGGGATTTCCGGGCTTCTTCTTATCTGCGCGTCATCCTGAGTCTCTGGGCGAAGGATCTGTGCCTAAATGCTTTCCGAGCGACGGCGTTGGAGCTTCTGTAGTTGTAGCCGCAAAGTGAGCTGCAGTCTTACCAAGAGTTCTAAGACCTAAATGATTCATCAAAGCCTCTGGTGATAAACCAATCGCGACTTTGTGTGCCATAGCGTGGTGGCGTAACTCTTCACTATTGAGTTGCGGGATTTTTGAGGTAATGCCGAGTTCATATAAAGCAAACTTTACACCGTGTCTTGTCAAATTAGGAATGACGTAACTTGCGGTTGTGCCTTTAAAGCCAATCATAATTTTGCTGTGAGGGTTGCTTGGTCGTCCATCGAGCAAGTCGTCAATCGTCATGCGAAGAAGAGCAAGAGCTTCACCAGAAATTGCTTCAAGTTGAATGGTACGAGCTCGGTCGCCACGAATTGCTAGTAAGGCATTGTTAGAAGTATATAAAAAGTCTCGCCATTCAAGCTCAATCATTTCGTGGACCTTAAGACCCTCAATGCCAAGCAAGGCTAGTATCACAACATCACGACGCGATTTCAGTTCCGGAGTGGCTGACTTTGCTGATAGCAGGAGATTATGAAAAATCTCGTCCGAGACGCGATTTAAGAACGATTCCTCGCGTTCCGGAATTAATGTTTCATCTAAAGGACTTCGATCCCATTGATGTTTGTCTTGTAAAAATCTGAAAAACTGGCGAACACCAATCACAGTGCGACGCACACTATTGCCGCGGATCCCTTTGCCAATAAGATATTCTTGAAATTGTGATAGGATTTCCGGAGAGACCTCACCTAAGTGCACCCCTGCCGTATCTAGAAAATCAATAAAAGTTGCGCAGTCACGCCCGTAGGATTCGACAGTCGAGGGCTGTCTTCCGCGCAGAGTCAAATGCTGCTTAAACAGGGCGATAGACGAATGGTCAATCGTTGTCATGGCTTGGCTCCCTTTAGCATGATACTATAAACAAAATTTACCATCCATGGGGGCATGGTGTGAATCAAATAATTCTGTTTCTTCTCTTTTCGGCAATAACTACGGAATCTGCTTATGCTCAAAAGCAAGATATGCCTGTATCAACACAACTTGAACGAATAGCGCTCGATATTAACAGCGAGCGGATCCTCGTTCCAGTTAATGGCTCCGTCGATGTGGTGCGCGGCGATCTTTTAACTTTAATTGAAGCCTGGGCAAAAGATCCTGGGACAAAGATCGATGCGCTAGATTTTGTGGGCTATGCGCCCCTGCGCAGCAACACTGGTCGCGATGACCGTGGATTTATTATCAATACATCGGTGGATTTAAAGCCACAATTTGCAAAAGACGCTGGAAAATCTATTTTTGAAATTCAGGCGCGGTCTGGTACCAACACACTTGGCAGTGTCTTTATTCACATTGTGGAGCCTCGACTCGATCGGGTAGAAGTTTCTGTGAACGGTAAAATTCAACAACTTCATGACGGAGATGTCCTCGCTCTTCGTCCGATCGATAAAATTGCTGTCCGACATGTTGTTACGAATGTTCGCGGTAACGAGAATGTCCGGCATGATCTACGAAAAATCGCTTCCACTAAAGGCAAACCTAACCGTGAGCTGGTGTTTGCTCGTGGTGACCTGGTGTTTGGAAGGATTCGACTGCAGTGGCAAGAATAGTCTCGGATAAGTTAAAAGCCGATTTCCGCCAGAGATGGATGGAAATTGCGGGTATCATCATCATAACACTGCTCTTAAGTGGCATTTCGCGTCTTGAGACTAGGTTGTATGAGTTAAGTGCTCAACTTGCAAAAGACGATTCGTTTATCGCGTCTATTTTCTTTTACGGCATTATCAACTTAAACGTATTTCTTGCGATTATTTTAAGCTTTTTGGTCATCCGCAATATTGCCAAGCTGGTAGTGGAAAGACGACGAGGCGTTTTCGGTTCGCGTCTCCGAACTAAACTAGTTGCAACTCTGATGGTTTTTGCCCTTACGCCCACAGTAGTTGTTTTTTACGTCTCTACTAGGTTTATCAATCAAAGTTTTGATGAATGGTTCGGAGGGAGGATTCGTGAAGTTATTCAACAAGCCCGTGACGCGGGGGGACAAATTTATCTCCAAGATCAGCGGCGGCTCGAAGGCATTGCGCGAGTTGCTGCATCAAAAATAGTGGTCCGGCCATCGGGTCCCTTTTTAGCGGTTCCGCCGACACTGGAAGTTGCATTGGACGGCTTTGAACTTGAATACGGAGTTTTCTCGGTTCAGGTTTATGATCGTAATGCAAGATTGCTATCCAGCACTCTCGGGATCGAGTCGAAGGCAGGTCATGACGTCTTACATGAACGCCAGCTGGTGGGTACGATTCTGGGTCGATTTGCAACTAGACCCGGTCTAATGAGTCTGAGTATTGTTGATGCAGATGAAAAACAAGATATTGTCCGGGCGGCAGTGCCTGTACGAGTGGCAAAGACTTCTGAACTTGCCGGGCTTGTAATTGTCGAAGAACGTTTTGACATGCCTTTTATCCGCAGTATCGAAAAGATCATGACGTCATTCAGCAACTTAAAACCAGGAGCCCAACTCCTGAAAGTGAGTTACTTAATTCTGGTAACAGTGATGACCCTCATGATTGTCTTTGGCGCTGTGTGGTTTGGTTTTAGGGTAGCTCGGACCATTATTGGACCGATTCAAATCCTTGCCGAAGCAACAAAAGAGGTAGCCCTTGGTAACTATGCAATCACTTTAACGCCCCTTGCTGATGATGAGACCGGTCAGTTGATGAAATCATTCAACATCATGACGGGCGATCTTGAGCGGCATCGTAAATCTGCCAAGGATTCGCAAATTCGCTTGCAGCTTTCCAACGAGGAACTTGAGAGACGACGACGTTACATGGAAGTTGTGTTTGCCAATATCGCAGCAGGCGTTATTGCGATTGATGCTCACTCGACGGTTACGGCCTTCAACCATGCGGCGACCAGTATGTTAAAGATGGATGAGGCACCGACTGAGGGTATCCATATTAGATCTTACCTAGGCGAAACCCTATATGAGGTTTTTTGGCAACCCGTCGTCGCAAATATGCGTGATGGGGCCGCGGCAATCTCGAAATAAATAGATCTGCGCCCAACTTGTATCGATCTTGTGCTTTTTGTTGCCTCCACCGCTGTCAAAGGCGAGGACGGCGAAGATTTAGGGGTAGTGGTAGTTTTTGACGATGCGACTCAACGGGTAAAACAACAACGCGTTATGGCTTGGCGAGAAGTTGCCAGCCGTATTGCCCATGAGATTAAAAATCCCATTACTCCAATTAAATTGTCAGCAGAACGCATGCTTCGCAGGTTTGCAGGTAAGTTTGAGGGGGAAGATCGCGAAGTGTTTCAGCGCTGTGTTGAGAGCATATTGACGCAGGTTGAATCGCTAAGAACACTTGTAAATGAATTCGGCAAATTTGCTCGACTGCCAACCATTCGACCGACCTTGAGCGAGATCATCCCAGTCATTCGCACCGCTATTGACGTCTTTATTGAAGGCTATCCTTCCATTGCATTTAAATTCGATATTCAATCACAAATTCCAACCTTGATGATTGATCCAGAGCAAATGAATCGTGCCTTGGTCAATATTATTGGTAATGCAGTGGACGCGATTTTGGGTGCATCTGGCTCAGGTGAGATCAATGTGAGTTGCACTTGGGATCAGCAGATCGAAAAAGTCGTAATACTGATTGCTGATACTGGTCCAGGAATTGCGAGTGACATAAAAGACCGCGTTTTTGAGCCATATGTTTCATCAAAGTCAGGTGGAACTGGGCTGGGACTTGCGATCTCAAGTCAAATTATTTCTGATCACGGCGGGTATGCTCGCGTAGCCCGGTCGACACCCGAAGGTACGACAATTCGGATCGAGCTACCGGCGGCGGATAGATATGATAGCAATTCAGGAGTAACGGTATGAACCAGCAAAATATCGGCCTCGGCCTTCGCGTTTTGATCATTGATGATGAGCCGAGTATTTGCGAAAGCCTTGCAGGCGCGTTGACGGATGAGGGTTGCCAAGTCGTTACCGCTGCCAATGGTCGGCAAGGTCTTATTGAGTTTAAGTTAGCCGCTCCGGACATTGTTTTTCTAGATATCTGGATGCCGGGGATGGACGGCATAGCGACGCTTCAAGCATTAAGAGAGATTAACGAAGTCGTGCCCGTCGTTATTATGAGCGGGCATGCCACAATCGATACAGCGGTGCGGGCGACCAAATTAGGGGCGTTTGAAGTCCTGGAAAAGCCGCTAGATCTCGATCGAATTCTTGGCCTTATTGAGCAGGCAAATCAGTTGAGGCAAAAAGATAACCCTAGTGCAACTCGACGAGCTAATGAGGTTGAGTTGATCGGTGTGTCGAGTTTTGTGACTCAAACGAAGAAGCAAATTTCGGTGGTTGGTCCAAAAAACGCCTGGGTCTTGATTACTGGCGAAAATGGTACCGGCAAGGAAGTAGTCGCGAGAGCAATTCATAATGCAAGTTCTAGGGGCGATCGACCGTTTGTTGCGATAAATTGCGCAGCTATTCCCGATGAATTGATCGAATCAGAGTTATTTGGCCATGAGCGTGGTGCGTTTACAAATGCGATAAATACAAGAAAAGGTCGATTTGAATTAGCCCATACCGGCACAATTTTCTTGGACGAAATTGGTGATATGTCATTGCGAACTCAAGCAAAAATTCTAAGAATCCTTCAAGAAAAGGTCTTTGAACGAGTTGGTGGTCACGAAAGCATTTCTGTTGATGTCCGGGTGATCGCTGCAACAAATAAGGATCTGTCCGAAGAGATAAAAGCAGGCCATTTTCGCGAAGATTTGTATTATCGACTCAATGTTATTCCTATTCGTATGAAGCCTCTCAGAGAGCGACGTGAAGATATCATCCCGCTTGCAAATCACTTTTTAAAGACAATGAGCACCGAACCTAACCGTGAGCTAAAACTTCAAGAAGACGCTCAGCAGGTTTTGATAACCTATGATTGGCCGGGTAATGTTCGCGAGCTCAAAAATGCAATGGAAAGAACAGTGATTTTAGTAGACCGTACTGAAATTACCGCAGAAAACCTCATTTGGTTGACTAGTTCGTCAGACGGAGAATTTAATCAACGACACTATGGATCGCTCAAAGCGGCCAAATCAGACTTTGAGCGAACATATATTCTTGGTAAGCTAGAAGAAAACGATTGGAATGTTTCGAAAACGGCAGATGCATTAGGTATCGAACGGAGCAATTTGCATCGTAAACTGCGGTCCTATGAGATAGATCCAAAGAAACTAAAGGGGTAGTAAAATGTCTAACGGTACACTTACTGTCGAAAATAAAGACTCTCAATTTGTCATCTCGGGCGCTGAATTGGGATCAGAGATTGATCGTGGACCTTGGAGCGCGACAAAAATGGATCGTGGCAGAGTTATGCTAACCTCGAAAGAAAGCGGTTCAAATTTACTGCAATCCGAGGGTTTTGCTCGTTGTTCCATCAATATGTTGCATGACCTCTTGTTCGGATTAAACCATCGTTCGTGGACTGGTGTTGTCATTATTGACACTGGCTTCGGTCAAAAGAAATTATTTTTTAACCGTGGTGCTCTGACCTTTGCTAGTTCGAGTTTGATGGATGACCGCTTAGGCGAAGTCATTTATCGTGAAGGAATGATTTCTCTTGATCAACTCACTACCAGTGCTGTGCAGGTCGATCGAACAGCTAAATTTGGTCAGGTTCTATTGCGAGAACATATTTTTTCAAATACAGAATTGTGGAACGCCTTAAAGACCCAAGTTCGTGAAATTTTTCGTAGCGTCTTTTTGGTCTCAAATGTTTATGTAGAATTTAGTTCTGGCTTTCCCCCCACCGAAGTTACATTTGAAGAGGGAACAGATGTATTAATTGCGAATGCTCAAAGTTCTGGGGCCCAATTTAGAGCATTTTATGGTCGCTTGAATGCTGAGACACGTGTAAACGTGGTGGAAGGCGAGCGTGTTAATTTAATTCGACCCGGAACCTTTATGGCTGATGTCATTGGCCTCACACGAGAAAACCAGTCGATTGATGAACTTCTTGCTAAGAGTAAGTTAACAGACATCAACACGCTTTGGGTTCTGCATCGTCTGAGTTGCTTAGGTTATTTAACTTTTGCTGGTTTGAATCCAGTTAAGTCGACGATGAGTGACCCAACCTATGCCAACTTACGAGGTAAATTAGATGCATTTTCTTTGCTCGAAAGTATGACCATTAAGGCGTTCACGGCGGCTCAAGTGGCTTTCCCGTTAACCGAGCTTCAGCATTTCGCGTGGTCTTTGAATGAAGGTAATTTAGCAGCAATTTACATCGACGACTCAGGAATGCTAGGTGCTGATTGCTTTGGAAATATTATGAGTCAGTGTGAAGGTAATCGTCATCGAGTTGCGTATTTTGAATTTCGCATTGATAGCTTAATTCGCTATGTTTTGCAGATGTGCGGTGATTTGCTCCCGGGTGAAACTGCAAAATCTATTCGTCAGCAATATGCAGAGATTTCTTCTTAGTTGAAAAAACGTTTGATTTAGAGATAAAGGTCCATAAAGTTAATGGCTAAATTTCGTCCCAACAATTCTTCCAAGTCACCATCTAATCCAAAGCCTGTAGCTGCAAAACCACCCTTGTCGCGTTCACCGACTCCAAAATCTACGAGTTTTTCGCCGTCAAAAGATAAGCAGCAGCGTCAGTCGTTGCCGGATGGATTATTTATTGTTGAAGGTATTGCGGCGATTACAGAATATTTAAGATTTAAACCTCAATCAGTAAAAAAAATCTTTGCGAAAGAACGCCAATTTGCGGCGCTTAGTAAAGAGCTTTCGGCCTATAATGTTCGTATCGAGTCTGTAAAAGAGAATGAAAGTGCGGGAGACGAACGCATTTTGCCTGGTACACCGATATGGGCTCATATTCATCATGAAATGATGGATTGGCTGAGTTTCGAGACATATCTTTCAAAGCTTGCACGGCCAAATGAGCTTATATTAGCTCTCGATCATATTTCTGACCCACGAAATCTTGGCGCAATTATTCGAAGCGCGGCTTTTTTTGGGGTGACCAAAGTCATCGTGCCGGAGCGACGTCAGGTCTTACTCACTCATGCCGGTGTCGGAACAGCTCAGGGCGGTTTTGCGCTCAGTGATCTGGTCGTTGTGGTCAATCTCTCCCGAGCGCTAGAAGAACTCAAAGAAAAAGGATTTTGGATTCTAGGTGCAGCTATGAACGGGGAGCCTGTAGATAAAATTCGGGGACGCTACGAGCGACAGGTTTTAGTGCTCGGCTCAGAAGACAAGGGAATCAGCTCAAATGTCCTGACAAAGTGCGATGTGCACGTCAGCATTGGCGGCTCAGCTAATACATTGGAATCGTTAAATGTGTCCGTTGCAGCGGGTATTTTATTACAAAGGCTTATCGTCTTGCCTTAATTTAAGGCAACCCCCTGTCAGTGTAGAAAAATTTCATGTTTTCAAGATCCCGAATACCTTGACAGTCCCAGTCAATAAATGTATCAAAGTTGCTCCCTGCACTGAGGAAAAGTGTATGTACAGCTAGTAAAACACATGTTTTGCGGAGCTTTTCGTAAGTGCTCGGGTGAAAACGTTGTCAGAACTGAATGCTGGCGTAGCTCAATTGGTAGAGCAGCTGATTTGTAATCAGCAGGTCGTGGGTTCGAGTCCCACTGCGAGCATTAGCCTTCCAAGCTAAATGTCGCGAGTTCGAATCTCGTCTCCCGCTCCACGAGCCTCGATAGCTCAGTTGGTAGAGCACGTCCTTGGTAAGGACGAGGTCACGGGTTCGAGTCCCGTTCGAGGCTCCATCTTTACAGGATCACTCGACAGTGGCTCGGGAAGGTGTTAAGCATTTGCGGAGTTTTTCAATGAAGGGTTTCGAGGAATTGTTCGTCGGGTACCTTTTTTTGATCATAGAGAATAAATAGTTTTTGCAAGAGTCTCACAGAGGCCAATAGCGGGAGGACAGCAATGGCAAAAGAGAAGTTTGAA
>CAZUYQ010000164.1:0-210 GCA_964624705.1 uncultured Polynucleobacter sp. | reverse complement strand
ATGCTGGCGTAGCTCAATTGGTAGAGCAGCTGATTTGTAATCAGCAGGATGCGGGTTCAAGTCCCATTGCCAGCTCCAGTTCTGAATTTGTTTTCGTCGACCAGTGGATGGATACCCAAGTGGCCAAAGGGGACAGGCTGTAAACCTGTTGGCGCAAGTCTTCGAAGGTTCAAATCCTTCTCCATCCACCAATGAGCGGGTGTAGCTCAG
>CAZUYQ010000163.1:283-10208 GCA_964624705.1 uncultured Polynucleobacter sp. | reverse complement strand
TCTGTGTCCTAAATCTTTTTCTATTTCGGTTTCGTTCTGTGTCCTAAATCTTTTCGTTCTGTGTCCTAAATTTGCCTAATTTATTGCTGAATAAGTAACTTCGCAAAAAAGCTATGATTCGAAAAAAACTCTTTTCGCTCATAGGAACAAAAGCCTTTTACGAAATCAGAGCCATAAGTCGCGGCATACTTTGTCGCAAGGTTCGAAAGTGCGTTTTCGCATTGTGTCCTTGATGGAAACGCCAGCGGCACTCTTTCTAAGAAATATGCCTTCGAAACCGAGCCTGTAGAATAAAGTTTTGAGACGATAGAAAATTCCTCTCGTGCGCAAAAAGACCTAGCGCCCGTTAAACCGAATTCTTGAAGTAGATTATCAATTGATTGCTTGTAATACTGACAGGTCTTAAAGTTTTCAAAGGATGAGAATGTATCGATAACAAGTGGCTGCTTCCGCAGAGCGTAATACTTTACAACGACACGGCTGTAACCCTCAGTCCTGTCAAACATCATAACGGGGTCGACGACATAAGGATTGGAAGCAATCGATTTAGCGATCGCATCTCGGATCTCAGTTGCGGGAGATTCAGGCTTATCATAGATAATTTTAGTCATAGAAAAAGGTCGCATCTTTGGTGCTCCAAACCCATCAATTCGTAAGACAAATGGGTGAGGATTCTCTTGGGTTAAATTCCCTTGGGCAAAACAAAAGGTCGCTAAGGCTTGGAGGCCTGTGTGAGATTCAAAGATGATCTTTTCTGTTGGGAGTCGTGCTTCGCATTCCTGGCGAGTCGCGTAAATTCCTTGCTGAGAAGAGAACTCTTCATAGGTCGAAATAGGGGACACTGTTTCATCAGCTTGATACTGAATCACTAAGTCAAAATTTGAATTAAAAGCTGGCTCGCAACCCGCAACTAAAACGGATAGTTGAGTGATAGTCTCAAAATGTTTAGCGAGGTTTGTACCGGGCTTGCTTGCGTCATATGCGGAAATCTTGCGAGGGTCAGTTGGAACATTATTTTAAAGGGCGATTTTGTCATAGTTTTACCTTCATAAAAGTCTGAGGGCGATGTTGTAGAAGCGGCCTTGACGATCCCGGTGTTGGCCGTTTTAGCATAAGACTGTCGTTGTCTTTACGATATCCTGAGAAAATACTCGAGTCTTCGAGGCGGAAGCTTAACTTTCCAGTGTAGAAGTCAAACGAGCCATGGGATATTCGTGTATTACCTAAACCATCTTGAAAGCGGAATGCGCCCTTAAAGTTGAGTGGATAAAACGGGTTCACTGTATTGAGCGGCGTCGATTCTCTGATCACCTGTAAATCTAGATTCCAACCTCCACCTTTATAGCTGCCGCCGATCTTGTCCATCATAATGGCATCGTTCGGTAGTTTTGGAAGAACCCCAGTATTACTTAGCTCAAAAGTCCCGACGCGACCAAAAAGCAAGGAATACCAGATGCCGCGTGCTCTACCGTTACCAAGCTGAGTGAGCTCAATAATAGCGTCGACATCGCCATTGATACGTTCGAGGACAATCTGCGATGTTAATAATGGATAGGCATGTTCGTTGAATCGATGAGTGATATATTCTTTGGAATCAAATCCACCAAAAAACATCGAGCTGACCGCAGAAATAAATAGCGACTGAGTTCCATCACTACTGTGACCTTGATAGGTCGCAATGTTTAGACTTACGGCTTGGTATTTACCCAGACGTTCATGAAACAAGTAGCCTTGATAATTCCCACTCAATGTTGCCGGCGAGGTAGCCACCGGTTGATCTGAAGGTGCTTGCTGTTGTTCTGAGAACGCAGGTACTTGGATGGGAAACGTTTGAGATGCGAACGGAGCATTCTCATTAGAAGTGCGTTTAAATCGGCACTCTCCGCAAGATAAATCATTTGTATCTACTGTGCATTCGAGTTCGCGTGCGATGCCGATTAATTCAAGTTTACCTTTGAAAAAATTGTAACTACCGCTGTTGTAAGTGCGGGTGACGCAGAGATTGGAAGGAGAGAGACAAGCAGCTGGATTGATTTCTGCAAGCTGCGCCGAGATTTCATATGTCCCAAATGGGTCGCCCATGCGTGAACTATCATTTGACGATCGCTGAGTTTGGATCTGTATCACCGTTCCTATGCCGTCGCAGATTCCTCGATACTCGCCCCATAATGGTTGTACAAGCGGTTTGCTTGGTGTCACTGAGTTTTGCTTGGCCATGGATAGGGTGCCGACATCGCCGGCTGAGACGGAACGTAGTTTGCCTTCAAATTGTCCGCCGCCGAAGCGATTTACCACTAATGTGACTTCTTGGTCGGCCTGATCAAAAACGAGTGAGCCAGTCAGAAGATTGTAAGTCACTGTGTCGAAATGATAAGTGATATATTCCGTGCTCTCGTAACCACCGAAATAAAGCGTTAAGAGAGCCACAAGCTTTAGTTCGGAGCCATTCTGTCTCGAGGCAATAAAATCAATTTTTGCTAACTGATCGTTTCCAATTTGTGAATGTTTTAAAACTCCTAGGTAACGCCCTAGCTGTGCTTGAGCAGAGGCCGAGGTTGAATAAAGAATGGCGAACAAGAATAATGATATTAAGTTTTTTCGAAACATATCAAACCCCATTGGTACAGTGTATGGGGCGTTATATAACTGATAAAATGAATTTTAGCTCTAATTTATCAAGGGTCGACTAAATTACCGTTAACCCCGTCAAATTATCAATAAATACAGCTTCTTCGCCCCTACGGCGCTCAGAATGGCGGCGCCCTGGGGGCTCTCAGAAATTATGATGTTATCGCGTTCGATGCCAATCGAGTGTTCGCGCAATGGCGTCATCGATATCAATTCTCGGACATAAACCAAGCTCTTCGGACGCTCGATCCACGTTTGGGACGTATTTATGCCGGACAACATTGGCTTCCGGCTTCTTGGCGATTTCCACTTTCGTCCCAGGTTTTGACTGTGCGGCAATCTTTGTTGCTAGATCCGCGATGCTCAAGCCATCGGGAGAACCGACATTATAAGGTCGGCAAGATTGGCCTTTTAGGAGAATGGTCCACAGCCATATCGCAAGATCTGCGGCATATAAATAAGATCTCATCGGTGTGCCGTCACCCGATACTTTAATCGATTCGCCGCGAAGAGAATTTCTAAGAAACGTACTGCTAGCGAAATTTGAATCGAGAGATAAATAGGGACCCAGAAAGGCAAAGCAGCGCGCAATAGGGCAGGGAATTTTATTTTTAGTGTGCCAAAGTAGACAGAGATGCTCCGACATGATCTTAGCTAATCCATATGAATTTCGCTCATTCAAGGGATCGGCGGTGCCAATATCTGTTTCTGATATCTTACTGATTCCGGGCGATATCTGGCCGTAAATAGCACCTGAACTTACAAAAAGGAGTTTTTTTACGTTAGACTGACTTGCAAAACCGAGAACGTGTTGTGTTCCGTGAACGATGGTGTCCATCATGATACTTGGGTCTTGATCGGTATTTGGATCAGCCGCACAGTGGATGATAAAGTCGCATTTTATTTTAGGATAAATAAAGTTTCGAACGTCGCCGGCTATTGTTTTTAAATGAAGGTAATTTTTTAAGTGCGGTGCTTTGGCAAAAAATCTCTCTGGATCTCGCGTTAGGACCGTCAATGTCGCATTTAACGCCAAATGTTCATTTGCCCAGAGGAAACTTTCGACAAGCCACATTCCGAAAAAACCAGTGCCGCCCGTCAAAAATAAATTTTGGTCGCGAAGATTAGCAAATATATCTTTAGTATATTGTAAAATATGATTGAGGTCGCGTTCTGCAAGACTGTAATTCGAAGTTGGCCCCATCGCTTAGACTGCCTTTTTTTGTTCTTCTTCGAGAACTATAGATTTCATAATTTGATTCAGAGTATGGACCATAAAATTTATTTGTTCGGCACCAAGTCCAGGCCATAGTCCAATCCAAAAACTATCAAACATTATTTTATCAGTGTTTTTTAAGTCACCGATTTGACGATACTGTACCCCTTGGAACGCGGGCTGCTTGATGATATTACCGGCGAACAGAAGTCTTGTGCCAATTTTTTTCCGATCGAGTTCCTGAAGGATACGCTTGCGATGAAAGCGATTTCCATCTTTCAATGTCAGTAAAAATCCAAACCAGCTGGGGTTTGATTCCGGTGTTGGTGTCGGAAGGATAAAGTAATCGTTTAAGCCCGCGTTCATCATTGCTTCGGTAAGAAGTTTGAAATTGGAGCGCCGAGCTTCAACGAAGGCTGGTAATTTATTAAGTTGAGATACGCCAAGGGCTGCCTGCATATCCGTAGCTTTAAGATTATAACCGAGGTGACTATACGTGTATTTATGATCATACCCTTCCGGTAGATCTCCTAAATTACATTCATAGCGTTTGCCACAGGTGTTCTCTTTGCCGGGTGCGCACCAGCAATCTCGCCCCCAATCTCGGAATGAGGTGGCAATGCTCAAGAGTTCCTTATTATTTGAGAATACGGCTCCACCCTCGCCCATGGTGATATGATGTGCCGGATAGAAACTGACTGTCGCCAGATCTCCGAATGTTCCGACGTGCTTATCTTGATAAGTCGCACCGAGAGCGTCGCAGACATCTTCGATTAGGAACAGTTTGTGACGATCGCAGAAAGCTTTAACCGCCGTCAGATTAAATGGATTGCCGAGGGTGTGTGCAAGCATCACCGCTCGCGTTCTATCGCTTATTGCTAAGTCCAGTTGAGTGACATCAATATTACAAGTCTCAAGATCGACATCTACAAAAACGGGAATACATCCAGCTTGAACGATTGGAGCTATGGTAGTCGGAAATCCTGCAGCAACGGTAATAACTTCGTCCCCAGCTTTAAGTTTGCGTTCCTTTAGTTTGTTTGAGGTGAGCGTGGAAAATGCAATTAGATTGGACGCAGAACCCGAGCAAGTTAATAGGCTGCCCTTAGCACTAACAAATTTAGCGAATTTTTTTTCAAACTCTTTAGCAAAACGGCCGGTAGTCAGCCACATATCAAGCGATGCATCGACTAAATGAACGAGATCCTCAGCGTCCATAAGCTTCCCGCTGGCAGCAATAACAGTTTTGCCCGGTTCAAAAGCCGCCTTGTTATTTGCGTGGAAGTATTCTCGGCATAAATTGAGAATCTTATCTCTCATATGTTACTATTCCTTTATCGTTCTCGAAGCAGGATCAATTGGTGCTAGTCTCGATTGAGGGACGCATGCCATTGAAAATGGGGCAGATTGCGTGTGAGTTGAAACGGTATTAGATTTATTATACCCCAAGATTATAGAGATCTTTAATTTAGGGATGGATAAATCTACTAAGAGTGAAACCAGTTGTTAAGTAATGGGCGAGGCTTCGATGAAACATCCATCACTAAATCAAATGGCTCTCGATCCCGGCAACCTCCGTAAACATATCCTAAAGATGGCCTATCATGGGCAATCGGTTCACATTGGCTGTGCCTTCTCCTTAGTTGAAATCATGGCGGTTCTTTACTCAAATTATCTTGAATATAATTTAAATGATGCGAACAGCAAAAAATCAGCTGCTCTTGTAATGTCAAAAGGCCACGGTATCATGGCTCAATACGCGTGCATGCGTGAGCTAGGTTGTTTGAATGAAAGCGATCTTCTTCATTATTTTGCAAATGGCTCAAAATTGCGCGGACTAGCAGAGATGGGAACCCCAGGTATTGACGTTAATGGTGGATCGCTTGGGCACGGGTTACCGATCGCAGTCGGTATGGCATTGGGCGCAAAACTTCGAAACGACAGCAAACGTATATTTTGTGTGGTCGGCGACGGCGAGATGAATGAAGGATCTATGTGGGAAGCTGTGATGTTTGCTGCTCAACATCGTTTAAATAATTTGACGGTTATTGTCGACTTAAATGGTTTTCAAGCAATGGGCAAAACCGAAGATATTTTAAGTATGAATTCACTAAAGCAGCGTTTGGACGCGTTCGGTTTTTATAGTCTAGAGTGCGATGGACATGACACTAAGGATTTACAGAGGTCTTTAGAAACGCTTGTTTTAGACCAAGACCGGCCGCAGGCTTTGATTGCAAGAACAGTAAAAGGCAAGGGCGTGTCGTTTATGGAGCATAATAATATCTGGCATTACACGCGTCTCACGTCGGAAACATATGCTGCTGCTGTGAAAGAAGTGGAGTCTTAAGATGCGTCTAGCTATCGGTCAAGTAATTGCAGAATTGGCAAAAAATAATCCGAGGTTTCTGGCACTCACTGGTGATCATGGCTATGCGCTTTTTGACGAAATACGTAAATCTCGTCCTAATCAATATATAAATGTGGGTGTTGCAGAACAAGCGATGGTGGGACTTGCAGCGGGACTTGCGCGATGTGATTTTTTACCACTTATTTACGGTTTGGCGTCGTTTGTACCATTGCGAGTAGTCGAGCAAATTAAATTAGATTTATGCACTGCATCGTTACCGGTGATGATTATTGGTGACGGTGGAGGTCTTGTGTATTCGACATTAGGATTTTCACATCAATCTGGTGAAGATATTGCGTGTCTGCGATCCATGCCCCATATCAGAATCTATACACCTGCTGATATACATGAATTTAGAAAATGTTTCAGTGAGGCTCAGTCTTACCGCGGACCAAGTTATATTCGTATTGGAAAATCCGATCGTCCAGAACTTGAACTCAGTAAGCAACATCTTACCACCGAATCCTATTTTACTCATCAGGGCGGCCTGTCGGCGGTTATTGTTGCTCACGGATCTATGTCTTCGCTCGCGGCCCAAATTGCCAAAGAAAACGATCTTTCATCTATTTCTGTACCAAGGCTAAAACCTTTTCCGACCGATTTAGCACGGCAAATTGCGTCGTTTTCGCAGCTGATTATTCTCGAAGAGCACTCTGTACACGGTGGTTTGACGTCGGCGATCTGCGAACATTTGTGTTTGAATCAACTAAAAATACCAAAAGTATCATCGCTGACATTGCAGGATAAATTTACCGAATTCGCAGGGGACTATCAGTTTGCTCTCTCTGAGCATGGAATGTCCGATCCAGAAGTTATGGCAAAAGTTAAATCCATCTGCGACTTAAAATGATTATTGACTGCGCAGCATGTTCCAAGTCCCGATTGCAGCCCCTTTAAGCCCATTCATTTTGTCGACGATGACATATACAGGCATTTCAGAAAGCATATTTGCAAAGCGGCCCTTATCTAAAAATCCAGTCATAAAGTTTTTGGTAAGCCAGGGTAAAATACGTGGCGCGATGCCGCCACCGAGATAGACACCTGAACGCGAGACGCATTTGACAGCGAGATTGCTGGCTTCGCGTCCGTAGAGGGTGGCATACCAGCTGACGATGTGATCGCAAAATGGATCGCCACTTGCCGCTAGTTGGAGGATGGCGGGTCCCCAGTCATCATTGTCCTTTACTTCGCGGAGGATGTTTTCCGGAATTGGAATATGAGTATCGAATGCGTGAAACTGGGTTAAATGCCGAAACCCGTCTCGTCCACCGAGAACTCGTTCCCAGCTTACATGTCCACCCAATAGTTTTCTTAACCACACCAGTAGGCGATCCTCCTGTGATGTGCTTGGTGAGAATGCGGAATGTCCGCCTTCACCACCCAAAGGTACGTGTCTCTTGCCTTCCCAGGCGATAATAGATTCGCCGAGGCCAGTACCCGCGGCGATGAGTGCCTTGCAACCATCACCAGGTAGGCCTTTATTCAAGACGATGGCGCCGTCGTCTTTTAAACCGAGAATGCCCCAACCATGCGATTCCATATCATTGCAGAGATAGACCGGTACATTCTGAAAACGCTTACTGAGTGCTGCGGCATCGAGTTGCCAGCCTAAATTAGTAGCTCGACCGAATTGTTGAAGAAAACCGCCGTTCACAGGTCCTGGGACGCCGATGCCCACGCCCGCCAGTTGAATCTTGGAATGGCGGTTGCGCCAGTCGAGAACGACTTCATCAAAAGACTGGTGCTCGCGGCTATGCCACGACGCCTCATGTTGAATGGTGGTTACATGACCATTCGCAATCGTGCAGACCGCTGTCGCGACCTTTGTGCCGCCAATATCCACCGCCAGTATATTTTGTTCCAATGGTTTGTTCCTGCTCGGTCTAATCATTTAATAAGAATGTGCCCCCGTAAATTACGGTACTTAAGAGATTTGATCAATGGAATCGATTCGCTATTGGCGATTTTGAAGCGTATAATGCAAATAGTGGGTTTTAAAGGGATATTAATAGAAAGGTAGATATTTATGACTTGTCCTACCAATAATTGCCCTCATCATTCTGAGCGGCCCTTCAGAAGGACCGCGGCGCTTATAGTTCTGTCTTTATTATATGGGTTTAGTGTAGGAAATAAACACCTTCATGCTGCAGAAACCAAAGCGGTTTCTAAAAAAAATAGAGGAGAAGAAAATCGTGAACGACACACCAAAAAAAGAAAAATGGCAGAAACCTGCAAAAGCTGAAATTGAGAAAAAATTATCGCCCCTACAATGCCAAGTAACTCAGGAAGGTGCTACTGAACAACCCTTTCATAATGAGTACTGGGATAACAAAAAACCAGGTATTTATGTTGATGTTGTGACTGGCGAGCCACTGTTTTCTTCCGTCGATAAATTTGATTCTGGATCGGGTTGGCCCAGTTTTACAAAGCCACTTGTGACCGAGAATATTAAATCAAAAAAAGATCGCTCTTACGGAATGGAGCGAGTTGAAATTCGCAGTGCTCACGGCGATTCTCATCTAGGTCATCTATTTGATGATGGGCCCAAGCAGGCGGGCGGGATGAGATACTGCATCAATTCGGCATCGATGCGATTTATTCCGCTAGAGAATTTAGATAAAGAAGGTTACGGGGAGTTCAAAGGGCTTTTTATGTCTGTAGCTAAAGAAAAGGAAATCGTATCGACCTCTTCGGTTCCCGAGGCAAAACCTTATTTAGATCCGAAGACCTTGCCATTAACGGACCTTGCAACCTCACGCTCTAAAGACCGGGAAATTGCCGTGCTCGCAGGGGGTTGTTTTTGGGGTGTGGAAGAAATTATTCGCGGTATACCTGGTGTTCTTGAAACGCAGGTTGGCTACACAGGTGGAAATCTGGAGCATCCTGGCTATAAGGATATCACGACTGGTAAAACCGGCCATGCGGAAGCGGTGCAGATAGCATTTGATCCTCATAAGATTTCTTACGAGGAAATTCTCGGTTGGTTCTTCCGTCTCCATGATCCGACGACGCAGAATCGCCAAGGTAATGATGTGGGCACTCAGTATCGTTCGTCGATTTTTGTTTATGATGATATTCAGCGCAAAGCTGCCGAAACTGTCAAAGATCGTGTTGATAAAAGTGGCAAATGGAAGAGTAGCGTCGTCACAGAAATTGTCCAAGCAAAGCCTTTTTGGCGAGCAGAAGAGTATCACCAGAAATATCTCATTAAGAATCCAAACGGATATAGCTGTCATTTTCTGCGGGACTAAAATTGCCGATTATAAGTTCAAGTCTCGGCATGGCGAAGCCAGATGACTTGAGCTATAATGGTTGCTTCTATTTTAAAAGCTAAATCAGTCCGCCGGAGTCCATATGTCCGTAAAGCAGTTTGCTACAAATGTTGGCGATGATGTCATTCGTATGCAGGACGCTCGCGTTTTTGTCGTCGGTGACCTTATTTTAGATAGCTATGTTTCGGGAAAAGTTACACGTATTTCTCCGGAAGCACCCGTGCCGATAGTGCTAGAAGAAAAACGCTGGGCGGTTCTGGGAGGAGCTGCGAACGTAGCGGCGAATATCGCTGGTTTTGGCGGGTCTGTGGCTCTAGCTGGACGAATAGGGCGCGATCAGGATGGTGATACCTTCTTAAATATATGCCGGCGCGTAGGTATCAATATTTCAAGTGTTATCGT
>CAZUYQ010000163.1:0-239 GCA_964624705.1 uncultured Polynucleobacter sp. | reverse complement strand
CAGGAAAATCCGACGACGCGTAAGCTTCGAGTGATGGCCGGCTATCAGCAGGTTGTTCGGATCGATAGTGAAACTCAGCAGAATATCTCGCAAACTGATGAGGCGTTGATCATTGAGAGTTTTCGTTCCTTTGCAAAAAATGCCGGTGCGAAAGCATTGGTTATCAGTGACTACGGTAAGGGTGTCTGCTCTGTTCATCTATTGGCAGAACTAATTCGTATGGCAAATGCAGGTAAAAT
>CAZUYQ010000162.1:0-10314 GCA_964624705.1 uncultured Polynucleobacter sp. | reverse complement strand
GTTTTGTCTATCTAATTTTCGCTATTCCTTAAGGAAGCGCCATTCTTGTGTGTCCCGAAATAGCTCGGCCAACTTCTTAGGCTGTTTATCGGCATAGGGTAAAATTGAGTTCTGCTTCATAAGTACGGAAGTCGATGCGATCGTAGGGCAGCCATCCAGTCTCTGAAGCTTCGCTGCTACATTCGATCCACTTAAATTCTTATCAGGAAACACTTCGTCCATCAAAATAAGTGAAATCGTCGACAAATAGTTAGGGGATTCCTGACAACGGTTAAGGAGATCTAGGGGGTTGTTGAACGTATCAACTCTGTATTCCTCTGGATGCGCCCTTACATACTGTTGCCACTGCATCAGAATAAATTCATCATCATCGACAACACAAATCGTCGGAACGTCTTTCAATCTGATGGAAGATAGCGTCGTTTCTGGGCTGAATGAGTCTACGTTACTCAGTTCCATAGGAATTTTTAGGGTAAATGTGGTCCCGTCATTATTCGAATCGCAGCTGATCGAACCGCCTATTTCATCCACTGTGGATTTTACAAAAGACAGGCCTAGTCCAAACCGGCCATGGGCTCCTAAACGTTCTCCAAGCAGAAAAATCGAATCCCTCTGCTCTGCGGGAATATAAGAATGACTATTAAATATGGTTATGATGGCGAGATCGCTTTCCTTTAACCCACAAACTTCTATCTTCTTTAGCCCAGGTTTATCGCTTACGCGCATGGCCTTGATAGCGTTGTCGATAATATTTGAAAAAACTCTTTTGAATGTCAGTGGGTCGAGGCGTAACTTAGAATCTATTGCGGAATGAAGCTCATAGTGAATCTGCGCATCTCGGAAACTCTCCGAGTAAGAAATTTTCAAGGCTTCCATCTGCTCAGCGAAATCTGTTGTGGATGCGGTTAAATTGGCATTTTCTTTGGACGAGAGAAGTAACTGGTGCATCATTGATTCGGCATCGGTTTTTGCGTGTTGGAGGGACTTCTGAAATTGCTCACAGTATTTTTGTAAATCCCCAGGCGGTACATGTGCAAGACCACCGGAGAATAAATTTAGCAGGTTAAAGGGCTTTAAGAGGTCATGGGCAAGGTATTTAACAGTGCGAGTAACGGCATGCGCTTCTCGCAGTTTTTGTTCTTTCAAAATACGTTCGGAACGTTCTAGAAAATAATCGGCCTGCCTTTTTAATAGGTCCCAAAGCATAATAACGGCAAAACTGGATAAGCAAATCGATTGAGCGACCGCATCGATATAGATTCCATACTTATGGTCAACCAAAGATTGAATCATGAGTACCGAAAATACCAGAATACAAAGATAAATCGATCTCCGTGATCTACCGGTCAATAACGAGCTATTCGATTTTTTAATAGTGATAATAAGACTTGTACTTAATACAAGAAGAGCAACCTGACCGTAAATGGTTGGCAGAAGAACAAGCATTTTCCAGTCGAGGAACGTCTGATTTGATACGGTTAACGCTAAGACAACCAAAACCCCGGTGATCGGAGCAAATATATTCTGAATCATCCTGCTTAACTTCTGGTCTCTTGTGAATGAGACAAGAAACATAATCTGAGCCAGTATTGAAGTGAAATAGAGTCCGCTATTGATTCGCGGAATAAAATCGCGAAACCAAAAAAAATCGAATTGGCGATAATACCGTAGGCCATGCATAACGCATAGTGCTCCGCTAAATATAATGATCCAGAAGAGATCGCGATATTTCATCCCGTAAATCCAAATGCCAAAAAAGAATGCGAATAGGATAAAAGCGGAAATTGAATGAGTAAGTGATTGTTCACTGAGGCTTGAAGTAAGAGATCTTTTGATATTTTTTAAATGTTCGATGTTATCGGTCATAAACGGCGGATTTAGAGTTGCCAAACCTGAACTACCCTCGTCAGTTCCCGTAGATATAATTTCGAGCGTGGATAGTTTTCCTCGCACGATGGGTGGGACTGGGAACTCAAGATGTTCTCCATTAGCATTCGTCGAAGATACGATTTCTTCACCATTTAAATAGACCATGGTTTGACCAAATGATCGGCCAAGAGATATCCAAGCAAAGCCATGGCGGTTGATTTTTGAAAAATCGACCTGGCATTGGGTATAAAGAGTTTGATTTGGTAGGACTCGTGGAGCGTTCGGTTGACCTCGATGCGGCATTTTTACTGCTAAATACCTAGGATTGGGAATGCTGACAATCTGATCGCGAGTGAGATGTGTTTGGTCTAACACCATGATTTTGCATTGCTCGCCAATAAGTGTGACCTGATCAAAGTAGCGTTTCCAGAATACTTGATCATAAAGTTGAATAGAGGCGATCCCTAAATAAACAGCAAACGCGAAGCAAGCCATAATGCCAGCAAGAGCATAGGTGAATCGAGCGCTATAGACTTGTGATAGATTCGATGTTTTCATTTAGGCACAGCCTTGGCTAATTTGGTGCGCAAGGTCACAAGATCTCGATTAAATTGATCAAGGTCTTTGCTGGTTCGCCTGATGATACCAAAAACGCTATGAAGATCAGTTGCACGCTTCTTTAATGATTCGATCGATTGAATCAGATCCCTCTTGTCAGCGGTCAGCTCCGCTAGCTTCGAGGATGCGAGTATCTTCGATGAAGCCTGAAAGCTAGCTTTGAGAAGAATGGGCCATGGGTCAGCGAGCCCGCCACTATTCTCTTCATCAAAATAAGCCGTATAAATAGTGATTGCGGACGCGAGCTCGGTCAATGCGAACTGAAGTTTTATTTTTGGTGTTAATGTGATGAGAGGTTTCTCTTGTTTCGCCGCTTGATCGAATACTGAAACTAATAACTCTGATAGATGATCTCGATAAGATCGATGAGTCGCCTTTTCGCTCGAGCTCCAAGTGTGTAAAACTTTAAACGAAACATTGAGTCCATCTTTTGGTCCGGTCGACTGCTGATATTGATCGGGTTCCGCAAAGCTGAATGTTGCGATATTTTCGATTTCGAGTGCATTAAATGCTTGCCAGAAATCATTATCCTCTGGATTAAGAATTTTCTCGCTGATTGCTAGGTTGGCGACATCGCGTAAGTTCTTACCAGCACCCATAGCTGGAGATAGATTTAATTCGTGCGCGACATTTTTATAGCCAAGAAGCCGGCTATTTAGATTTCTTGCCGCCAGCGCTAATTGTTCACGGATATAAGCCGTAAACGTTCCGTCTGAAAGCATACAGTTGCGAGCAGCCGTTGGTGACGTCGATGCCGTACATGTAAATTTGGTCGCGTACAATCTACTAAAGACCTCGGTGTTTGCAAGTCTAGGTGTTTTCTTTCCAATCAAGAGAGATAGAATTTGATCGGACTCTGTATTAGCGGAGGAGGCCGTTCTTTCGCCTGTTGGATAGAGTTTGGATGATAAAAGAACCATCTGGAACGAATCCAAACTACCGTAGTTGACAGCGCTTTTTAGCAACGGCATGGGATTGGCAAGTAAGATCAAATCTGAAGGAGTTTCCGAAGTTACTTTGGTATCCGCTGATTGTCGCAGAATTTTGATATGGTCGTTTTGAGTTTTAGAGTAATGATTTGACCACAAAGCGACGGAGCAGGTATCAAGCAGAACTAAGGAGCGGGCCTCCGCACCTGCGATGATTTGTAGTTCGGATTGTGCGCCTGACTGCATATTTGTTTGAAGTGATTTTGCAAACCCAATACTGCGATAAGTATTAGGATGACCGTCGAATCCGGCAACTGCGGGACCTGTTCCACTGTATTGGGCGGTAGCTTTTTGCCCTTGAGTTTCACTGGTCCACTGCCCACTACCGAATGTTAGAACGTCGCCCCCTTGAGTGTCGTTGATTTCTCCCTGCGAATCGTCTCGCGTACCCTGCGAATCGTCTCGCGTACCCTGCGAATCATCTCGCGTACCCTGCGAATCATCTCGCGTACCTTGAGAGTTATCGCGATCGCCCTCGGTTTGAGACTTGAGGGTTTTTATGAGGTGAGCATATTTCTGGTCGGAGTCAGCTTTTAACTGTGTCATGCAGGATTGAGCACAATTATCGTAACGCGGCGAAAAATCTTTGCCTTGGTATTGGCACATAGATCGACAATAGTTTTTAGGTGACCAAACCAAACTATAAAATGTTTTTGGTCTTACAACCTGCGATCCGACTCTATCGACTGGATCCATAAGGAAAACACTCGGCGAACCAGACTGGTAAGCATCTTTTAACGCGTAATCGAGCGGGGTTGACGAAAAAATACCTAAATATGGTGTTTTCGCCAGGCGGCTTCCATGGCCTTTTAGGAGATAGGAGGTTTGTGTAAAAGGCCGGCCATTGTTGATTTGATCAGCGCTAGTTTGAATCCAAGTATTAATGTCATCTAAGGCCTCTGGCACGTTTGCTTCAAAGGCAACTTGAGTGGGCTGATTCACAATTTTATGATCTTCGATGCTCCAATATTTTTCTTCTAGTTGGCGCCATTGTCCTTGGTCGTCAAAACCATAGCGCGTTGTTGTCAGACTAGAATCAGGCAGGGCTTGCGGGTCAGGATTTGTCTGATCCCAAAGTTCGGTGTTCGGGCCATCCAATAAGCTTGTCACGATTACCGATCCAGGTTTCATAGACTTAGCGTTTAGTTGTTGGAGAATGTTTTTTGACGCGCAGTATTGATTTGGATTTGCAATCTTTTGTTTGAGAATTGTATTCGTTTGTTTAATCAACTCAAAATAACCCTGCTCTAAGGTCTTTTCAGAAGCTACCCAGTGTTCATTAATTTGCTTTTCAACGGGATCAGTTAATGGTCCCGATAAATGGGGCACACCAAATGACTGTGCATTGCCGATAAAAACAATTAGGATATTTTGGGAACAGATTTTTAACTGCTGATCCAATGGAAGTTTGCTAATATCAAGCAGATCCGCGTCACTGGTTAAATCCTTGGCGTTACTGGTGGTTCTGTGTTTGCAAGAAGATGAAATCAGTAACGCAATGGTTACCATGGCCGCAACCAGTGGTTTATAGAATACATGTCGAGATGGCGACATCACATGACTCCAGAAGCTAGGTGTCGTTAGTCTAATCTCTAAGATTATAGCAGGATTTCTCGATTATTTTTAATACTGGGAATTTTCCGTTACCGTCGAATTAAATCCTAGGAAGATATTGCCTATGGTCCATTTGGGCCGGCGGTGGTCCAGACGAGATAGGGCTTCTAATATAGCGTTTATTTCCGTCGATATTTCTCAATTACCGAAAATTTCCAAGGCCTGATGCAGTGATAAAGAGCCATGTGCTGAACTCCCTTAGATGTCGATGGCAGTGCGTGTTGGGCAAAATCACTCTCGAGCTGCTGCATTTTCGTAACAAAGAGATCAAAAGCTTGCTCGGAGATGCCGCCGCGTAGAAATCGCTTATAACTACGGCCGTCCTCGACGCCGTCAACGACAAATTCTTTTGCGAGTTTTGCTCCGTATTTTTTGAGTAGAGGTCCACCCTCAATCCATAAGGGATTCAAGACCGATTTTAAAACAATTCGTCTCGGGTTGATCATTTTTAAAAGCCCGATTTCTTCTAGTTGAAGCCAGTAACGTTCTAGTTCGAGCTCCGAAAATGTGAAGTGAGTCAAAACTTGTTCAAAGGAATATCTTGACAACGCCGCATGATAACTCACAAAGAGTCCCTCGTCTTTAGCGAGGCTTTGTTCTTGGGCCATTGTTAGCACTAGCTGTTTCTGGCGATCTTGATCTTCACTTAGTTTCAGAAGATCTAATAGGCTGTGACCGGTCATCATGCCGATTTTTTCGACGCGTTCCAGAGCGATGCTTTCGGAATTGAGTGCTTTTTTAACTCCAGCTTCAGTAATCTCTAAGTGTTTGGCAATTTGCTTATAGGTAATCTTCTGCGATTTTAAAACAGATTTAAGGGTCTCAATTAAATGGAGAGACTGGCTCATACTTCACCCTCAGTATACTTTTAGTATACTTTCGAAAATTAAAAATCTCTTGTTGGTAAGTATGCTACAATTTCGAAAACGTATCGTCATCTACAATAGAGCAAAGATTTAGGAGCAAATGATTCATGCGCAGATCCTATGTAAAATCGTTATTTGTGTTTTCAATGACTTTACCGACTCTATCGACAAACAGCTGTCGTCAAAGGACAGAAAACGAAGCGGCGACCAAAGATGTGGCTAACGTCGACGCAGGAGCGGGACTTGGATTAGTGCGTCATACTTTGGAAGCAAATTTTTCTGCACATGAAGACATGCTTGTGCAGGGTTTATCCCAAAGTATTCAGTCAAGAATCACAACCTTTCGGGATGCACATCCGAAAGCCCATGCCTGTGTCTATAACGCGAGCCTTAAGATTAATGAAAACCTGCGACCTGAATACCGTAGTGGTGTTTTTTCTGCGCCAAATAGAACGCTCCCGGCAGTTGTTCGTTTCTCCTCAGGTTCGTCGAAACCAGATTCGGACGACAAAACTCAGGGTTCTCACGGCATGGCAGTCAAGGTACTTCTAAGCGCAGAGGAGCAAGCAAAGGTCCCAGAAATTCCAGGAGAAGTTTTTCACGCTCGTTCTGATATGCCAAACGATATGTTGGATGAATCCGGAGCTCAGGCGAACATTCAGGATCTCTATAAGTCATTCGACATTATCACGATCAATGGACTATCAGAGTTTGTCGTCAATGATCTCGAAAGCTACCCAGCTTTCTTTAAAGCAGCAGCTACCGGAAACTTTGGTGAATATATAAAATCTCTCCCAGCGAAAAATCAGCCGATTATTGGCCTCCTTCTTAAAACCTTAAATACGATGAAAACAACCAAGCTTCTAAACGAGCGCTACAATAGCTGGGTTCCATATGCTTATGATCAATTACGTGCCGTCAAATATTCTTGGGTTCCCTGCACCACGACCGCTAATCCGTCGGTAGGTGCCAATGCATCGAAGGATTTCTTGAGCGAGAATCTCCGCACGGATCTTCAGGCGGCATCAGGTTGTTTTAAGTTAGTGGCTAAATTTCATGACGACAGTATGCCTTCGGTGGAAGATGCGGCTTATTCTTGGGGGCCTGCGGACCCTCAAAAAGATATCGAGCTTGCGACTTTAACCCTACCGGCAAAGTTTACGAGCGAGAGTTTCTGCCAAGGCCTATCCTTCAATCCTGCACATGCTCTTCCGACCCAGCGTGGTATCGGCGTCACGCAGAGGGCTCGTCGAGTGATTTATGCCGCTATTTCTAATTTGCGGATTACAAATACCGAGAAGGCGGCTCAGCCTTAGGTTGCGTTGCAGGGGCCTGGGCATTATTTACCCAGGCTTCCTTTTCTCACCACTCGTCCCTGACAATATATAGTAGCTGCGTTTTACACATAGCTCCTGTATGGGTTGTAGACCTTTATTAAAGGAATCTATTTTGTCAGATACGAGATCCAACGAAATTATCCCTCCCGGTTCGATTCCACGTGATCATAATTGGATTGCAATTCGTCGTTTTGCAATATTTCTCGCGGCCGCGATTGTTATCGTCGCTGTTTTGTCGTGGTTTTATGCAAAGGTTTTTGTACCCATTGCGGTAGCATTGTTTCTTGCCTATTTAATCAATCCTTTTGTCGACGATTTAGAGATCCGAAAAATTAATCGCAGTTTGGCGAGTGTGCTCATTCTTTTTTTGTTTCTAGCTATAGTCGGTCTCGCGACATTTAAGCTAGGGCCGTTTCTTTATGACCAGCTAGTGGGATTAGTTCATCTTATTCCGTCTCTCTTGGATTCCCTGAGTAAGAATGGTGCTAGTACTTTGCGAGAATGGGCTCATAACCTAGGAATTTCGAATGTCAGTGCCATCGATCGGGCTATGCGTGGGTTTAATGTCGCTGAGCAAGCGGTAACTCGCTCTCAATCAGCCATCGAAGGTATCTGGATCACGGGTACTAATATTATGGGTTCGATTGTGAGCTTAGTGCTCATACCTTTTGTGGCGTTTTATATTGTCTTAGAAAAGCCCTATGTGAAGCAGTCGCTAAGGCGTGTCATACCGCGAGACGTCAGGCCTTATATGAAACATCTACTGATGGCTCTCGACACAACAATGAAGGCTGTCATTCGTGGCCAACTTAAAGTGGCACTCACGCTTGCGGTTCTATATTCAATGGGTTTTTATTTGGTGGGTTTATCGGCGGGAATCGCAATTGGTATTGCCGCTGGTATCTGTCGATTGATTCCTTATTTGGATGCGGTCGTCGGTACAACTCTTGGAGTCACCTATGTTTTTGCGAGCGGGATGCCGCCCTCGACCATTTTTGCGGTGGTGGGTGTGGTCGGGCTAGTGCAGGTCCTAGATGGTGCCCTCATTACTCCTAAATTGATTGGCAGTCGGGTCGGTTTGCATCCAGCGGTTGTTATTTTAACGGTGATTGCAGCGGGAAATCGGGCTGGATTCTGGGGCGTTTTGCTCGCCATTCCATTGGCGGCAGCCGCCAAAACTCTCTTTAAAATTGCTCTGCCTGTTTACCGCGATTCTAAGTGGTTTCGAGGTCCGGGAGTATTTTAACTCCCTCCCCCTAAATTTATTCTTTATTAACATTAGGTTACTACTCGTCAAAAGCCATGGACGAGGGGTCTCCTATCATGTTAAACACTTGGGCTTATCTATTTAGGAGACTGCTTATCCGTGTCGACGTCTCGCGACGACATTGTTGTCCCGCCGATTGCCCGTGATCGCATGCCACGCCATGTTGGAATCATCATGGATGGTAATGGCCGTTGGGCAAAGCAACGCCTTATGCCCAGGGTTTTTGGCCATAAGCAGGGCGCAGAGTGCGTGCGTAAAATTGTCAAAGCTGCCGGTGAATGGGGCATTGAAGTCCTCACGTTATATACTTTTAGTGATGAAAACTGGGGGCGTCCTGCTGAAGAAGTAGGCGTCATTATGAATCTTGTTGATTCCTATATTCGCAGTGAACGTGAAGAACTCGATCGCAACAATGTGCGGTTTCGGACGATTGGTGATCTTTCACGTCTGAGACCTGCGACTCGTGATTTAATCCAAGAAACGACAAAACATTTGGCTAGCAATACTGGCCTGACTCTAAATGTCGCTCTGAGTTACGGGAGTCGTATGGAGCTGACGCGTGCCTGTCGTGCTTTGGCGCGGAGCGTTGCTGCAGGTGATATGAAAGCCGAAGAGATCACACCAGAAATGATTTCGGCACGTCTCGATACTGCAGGTCTACCTGATCCAGATTTAATTATTCGCACAAGCGGTGAGCAGCGAGTCTCTAATTTTCTCTTATGGCAAGCTGCCTATGCCGAATTATATTTTACGCAAACTCTATGGCCTGATTTTGATCGCGATGAACTTGCGCAGGCGCTTCTTTGGTATGATGCTCGTGAAAGACGTTTTGGTCTAACGGGAGCTCAAGCCGTGCACAAGAAAGAAACAAAACCAGTGAGTGGATCACCATGCTGATCACACGAGTTGTGACGGCGGCCGTGCTTTTGCCGATTGTTTTGTGGATTCTGTTAAAAGGTCCAGAATGGTCGATGTTTGGTCTCCTTCTTGTAGCAATGGCATTATCTGTGTTTGAAATGTCGGTCATGCTGCAGCCTCGTCTCGATGAGATGCTTCGAAATTATATTCGTTTGAATCCAAGTGGTGATCACGCCCGGCATAGTGCATCAGCCCCCCTTTATCAAGCCTCGTCTCGCCCGGGCCATTACCGCGTATTAGCTGCTTTCTGTGCAGTCTTAATGATCGCTTTGTTTACCGGAATTGTTCACTTTCATCTTGATGCTGGTCGTGGGCTGGTTGTTTTTGGTTTGATCATTGCCATGATCGCGGCTGTTTTTGCGACACGTGGTATTGAAGCTGAAATGGCTCGTGTGTTTGGTTTTGTACTCACATTGGTTTATGCAGGTTTTCCTTGGATTGTCGTCTGGGATCTTTACGTACGCGAGCCTGGTGCAAAGCAGCTAATTCTTGTGTTGATTGTTGTTTGGGCAGGCGATACCGGTGGCTATTTTGGCGGGCGTTTCTGGGGTAAAACAAAACTTTCTCCCATGAAAAGTCCTAAGAAGACTTGGGAAGGTGCAGTCGCTGGTCTTGCCGCGAGCATGATTGGTGCATCACTTTATCAGTATTATGTTTATACTGATTTACCCGGTGGCCTCATGACCGCCGTATTTACAGGCTTATTAGGCGGAATCTCTGGGCAGATGGGCGATCTTGTCGAATCGGTCTTTAAGCGATTTACAGGTGTGAAAGATAGCGGCACAATTCTTCCTGGACACGGTGGTCTATTGGACCGCATTGATGGAGTCTTGTTT
>CAZUYQ010000161.1:10087-10331 GCA_964624705.1 uncultured Polynucleobacter sp. | reverse complement strand
ACAAAGAGCTACGGTAACGCCGTAGGTTCAATGGGTGCTGGTTTACCTGAGGTTGATATTGGTTTTGATAAAATTGACGATATTCAGGGCCATAATGAATTCACCTGCGCTCTTGGAGATCACGGAAAGGTCAAGTGCTGGGGGAATAATCAACAAGGTCAGTTAGGCATCGGCGATATGATGGATCGTGGGGCAATGCCTCAGCATATGGGTAAAAATCTTCCGGAGGTTGACCTCGGCCTAC
>CAZUYQ010000161.1:1273-10069 GCA_964624705.1 uncultured Polynucleobacter sp. | reverse complement strand
GGACATCTTCTCGTCATAGCTGTGCTCTCTTAATCAATAATCAAGTCAAATGTTGGGGGAGCGGATACGCGGGCCAACTTGGGTATGAGGACGGAGAAAGCCGCGGGAATATTCCTTTTCAGATGGGTGAATTCCTGCCGTTTGTAAATATACGCTAGAGAATAAATAGATATCTAATTTCTGGGTATGAGCATCTCAAGTGGGCAGTGACCGGAGATGTAGCTATTTTTGGGGAAAATGCTCGACGTGAAAATCCCCTTCACGTCCGAAGTAAATAACTCTTTCACCCTTTAAATATGCTATGTAGTAGACGCATCCTGCCTTGGTTATTTCCTCGATAAAACTGGTGTAATTAATCACACCTTGTTGACTGCGTTTGATGGACGCTTGTACTGAGGTTGCGACGAACTTTTCAGCGGCCTCAGGCATTTTGTGAGGAATGGCTAGGACCTGGGATTCACCAGAGGCATTGTAATAACGATTTTCGGCTCTTATTAAATCGACATGATAGGACTCGATGCCTTGATCGATCAGCATGCCAACAATTTGTGGGAACTTAATTTTACCCGAGATTGAGCATTCAATAGTTTCATTTAAGATTTTTCGGTCCATATATCGCCTCTAATTGATTCATATCATGAATTTTATTTCTGAATATTATAGCATATAGTGGTTTGGCGACAAGCTGAGGTGTTCTATGCAAAATATTGAAATACATTCCCTACCGGTTCTTACCGATAACTACATTCATATCGTTAGAGATCACGTAAATCACGTGACGATTGTAGTTGATCCGGCGGAATCTGCGCCAGTTCAGGAATTCTTATCAGCAAAAAAATGGGTTCTAACTCACATCCTCGTAACTCATCATCATAATGATCATATCGGGGGTGTGAAGGCTCTGAACAAAGCAACACACTGTAAAGTTGTCGGTGCAAAGATGGATGCTTACCGATTGCCTAAGTTGGACTTAGAGGTCGAAGAAGGAGATAACATAACAATCGGATCGTTAGACTTTGAGGTATTGCATCTTCCCGGACATACATTGGGTCATATTGCTTATATCTCAAAAAAACCTGCGATTGCCTTCACGGGAGACGTTCTTTTTGGAATGGGCTGCGGTCGGGTTTTCGAAGGAACTATGGAGGAAGCTTATGCATCCATAGACAAGATTGCGAAGCTGGCTCCCGACACATTAATCTATTGCACACATGAATATACTGAGAAGAATGCGCAGTTTGCAAATCAATGCTTTTTGGCAAATAGTAAGATCGAAGAACGACTATATCAAATTTCTGCTATGAGAAAACGCGGTCAACCAACTGTTCCCCTCTTGCTTAAGGAGGAACTCGTGACGAATCCATTTTTATTAGCATCAGATGTCGAAGAATTTTCTAAACTTCGTAAAGAGCGGAATCAATATTAGCTGCTACACAGGGCCCATCATCCTGAATCTCGTAGGGGCGGAACGTCTTGATATAAATTCTGTCTATGGTAGCTATTAAGTTTACTCATTTTACTTATAGAACGAGAACCGGCATAGTCTGGCTTACACACGAAAGTTTTTTCAATCCAGCGAGATCATATGTTAAAGCAAGCAATCCATACGATATGTCCGAATACTTATGAAAAATCAATTTGACTCGGTCATCGATCAAGTTCGGGATTGGATCGTACGTCAGCAAATCTGTACAACTCGTTTAGAAACTAGTTGTAAGTAATTTTCTGAAAAAATTTAATCATTGATTCTTACGGCACTGCACGACGATTGCTATCCTCGTGTGGTAGCCGTCGGACCAGTCGTAGCCATCTTCGTACATTCCGATGATGGATTTTAGTTTGTCCTTCGATAAAGCTTGTAAATCTTCGGCTCTAAATATGAACGCGGAGTATTGATCTCCATCGGTAAAATCGATTTTGATTTTATCATCGTGGGGTTCGATTACGATTCGGCCACTCGCTTCGTCCCATGTGGGTTCCTTATTTAAATTTATAAGTTGGATATTTTTGTACGCAGAAGGAACGACGGAAGTCGAGCTTCCAAAAATATTTCTTTCTCCATAACATGCGAGCGTATCGGGAATCGACTTAAAAGAATTTGCTTGTGTCGACGTCGATAAAGCCAAGGTTACTATTGCTAATAATTTTTTCATTTGCAGCCCCTTGTTAAAAAAGCATTCCTATCAAGATAAATTGCATGTCCGCCAGCGATATTTTATCGCGACCACCTTCTGGCGTGCACATCTCTGGCATAACCTTCGATTATATTTACCTTGTTCGGAGCTTTTGATGAATCGTCGTAGCCCTCGCTCGCGGGGGGGCGCTTTAGATTCGTGAAAGTGTCCGTGCTACAATACTTTCAGCCCTCTTTATGCTGCGGAGTCCATCTATGACAGTAAATTTCTGCGAAGCAAAATTCGCGATGCTATCGCTGATATCTTTTATGAGTGCCTCGAGTTATGCAGCTCCTGCTCGTTCGCTCGAGATCAGCGGAAGCGTGACGTCGTATCAGGTGGGGCGTTTGACAACCAGAAGTAGTGGCAAAAAAAACGCTACTAATAGCACACGTTTTTATCATTTAGGTCTTCAGTATCATATGCCGGTAGCATCTCGGTTTCTTTTTAGCCCGATGCTTCGCTATATGCCTGAAAGTATTTCTTCGATCAAGTCACCAGAGGGTGGATCGAGATCCTCGCTATTGATTATTGGTTTACCGATTCTTTATAACATCAATCCATCCTTCGACGTCGGAGGTGGCTTGGCTTTAATGAGGTATTCAGTGCGCGGCCTTGGAGGGACTGTAACGCTCAACAATGGAGGCGGTCAGACTGAGTTTGCTCAGCCTGGACGAAGTGTGACCTCGTCAACTTGGGCAGTACAACTAGGTGGAGCTTATAATTACGAGCGCGTCCGCGTTGGACTGGATTTATTCACTCAGAATTTACTGTCTACAGAAAACAAACGCTCGTACAGCATCATGCTATCGGCTGGTTTTAACATTGTTACTATGTAAGGAACCATATGCAGCTTAGACATATCGCTTTCATTGGTTTTATCTTCGCGAAGACGGCCACCGCTTTTACGCTAATGGGTACCGACAGCGACCTGAAGGGCTGGGATGATTCTAACGTCGTTTTTCATCTTAACCCTACTGATTGTCCTTCCTCTGTTGGTACACTCTTTGATGATGCGATTAAAGTTTGGAATGAGGTTCCCAATAGCAAGCTTCATGTAAGCCGAGGTGCGGATACGCAAACCTCTATTCAAGACGCCATTAATGGCGTAGCCACAGATACTCCCATTATATTCTGTATCCCACAGATATCTGCATTTGATGTGAATCCAGATAGTATTCCAGGCTTTGCTACGGGGCTTAGACTCTCAGGGGACGGCCATGTGGATTATGGTTATCTGGTTTTAAACGTGAACCCGAGCGGCTTAGCCAATATTCAGCGTTTCGATCAAGATCTCGTCAAAGTGATCATTGCCCATGAAGTGGGACATGTCCTCGGATTTGGTCATTCCGATAATACGAGCTCGCTTATGTATTACGATGGGACAGAGAAGAAGGAGTTATCGCTTGGTCAAGATGATATGGACGCGATCACTTACCATTACCCACGTGATGAACTTGGTAAAGATAAACCACTGGGCTGTGCAGTTATTGGCGGAGCTTATAATTCATCGACGAGTCTGATAACGATCATTCTTCTTTCATTCCCCCTCTTGTTTACGTTTGCGACGAATCTAATACGCAGACGTATTCGCAGCTAATTTTTTTCTCAGAGGATCCGGTTTCCGTTTTCATCAAAAAGTAATTGTAACGATCCGTCCGCAAATATTTCTGAGGAATGATTTAAAGTTAAATGAATGGGTTCTTTGTAGAAGCTGTACATAGAAGACGCAGCAAAGCGCCTTATATGACCTGCCGGGTCGAGGTCTATCTGGATCCCAATCTTAGGTCCTATGTTGATTGGGAACTCTGTTGCTGCGGAGACTTTAATTGAAATGCTACTTTCATTAAATTTGGCGTCGTGATTTTCTATTAAAAACTTAATGCTAATGCCATGGAGTTCGTTTTCGGAAATTTTAATCTCTGAAAATTCTCGTTCAGAACTGAAGTTCAATCCTTGAATACCTCGAATCGAACGATTTAAAAGTTGCCCATCGATAAGCTTATATTTTGAGGGTGCGCCGTCTACTGGCGCTACAGAGGACGAACATAAATCGAGGAGCAGACCTCGCCAATTGACGCCATGCATGCGGTCTTTAAGAAGACATCCTCTAAATGGCCGTGTCCAGGCATCATGTGTGTCACCAAAAGAAGCAATATAGTCTTCGGCAGATATGCTGATAAATGTGTCCGAAATAAGCTTTTCATTGAAATACCGAGCATAGAACGAGGTCGGATGTATTCGGTCCCCCACTTTGTTTTTCATGCTAATCAATTCGTTATAGATAACTTCATGGAGAATTAACGCAGCCTGACTACGTGTGTCTAAGTGTTCATACAGATCCTGATTTATAACAAATAATCGATCTTCTGGTACTTGCGGCTCTTGTTGCAAGACGATCTGTTCTAATTTGCAATCAAGGGGTAACGCTATAAAGCCAGTATCTTCCGTAAAAGGAAGGGTAATGCCTTTTTTAAAGCGCGAAACATTTGGATCATAGAATCGATTAGCAAGTTTTCGGTAATTTACTGCAGCCAGAGGGTCGATGGTTGCGAGACGATTTAACAGATGATTTACAATTTCGAGAGGACTTTCGCTAGGAGGGCCGAAGTCTAAATTCATCCCTCTGAAATCAGCTTCATAAATATCTAAAGTAGTGACAGAGGTGATATTCCCTCGGTCATTTCTACAGACAACGCCGCCGCCACCGTTTCCACGTTGATCTCCGCCCATGGCATTTGAGTTTGAAGGAAGGACCAATGACATGGACGTTGCAAACAGGATCTTCAACCACAGGTTGTCTTTTCTCATTTTTTATTCCTTAGTAATTGGGACCAGCTGCACGTTCATATTGTAAACAGCCGTTGCCTCTGGACTCGCCATTAGTTTTGCAATGCGACGCTCAAACAATTTGATGGTCTTTTTAACCAGTGGAATTTTGCTGAGGTCTGCTGGAAATGTAATAGATGTTATATCTCGAAGATGCAGAGGAACATTCTCGATGGCATCGATGGCCATCTCAAGGCTTTGTTTATGCGAACGTCTTAAAGCAGTTGAAGGGACACCATAGGTAGTGACAAATTGCTCAGCTACGCGAACTAGCTTTCCGTTCTTATCTGTTGTTAGAACCCCAAGACGTAACATTTTATCTATTGCGGATCTTACTTCTGTAGAACTAATGCCAAGACGTCGTCCGATCCAACTTGGGTCTTCTCGAAATGTCCTAAGCTTTAGCAGACTCAAAATCGCGAAATACTGCCAGTCGGCAATAACATCAAACATCTCGGCAGAAAGATCGGTGTACTGTGAACTCTTTGAAACTTTGAATTTTTCACCGACTTTTCGCTCTCCTTTAAGGATCTGCAAGAGCTCGTTTGAAGCGTGGGAAGAGCAATCAAGTTGCTCGGTGATTTTTTGTGCTAGATTAAATGTTATTTGGCGTTTACCGGATAATAGTTCCGAAAGTCGTCCCGGCGGAATATCTAAATGTTTTGAGAATGCTCGCAACGTGTAACGATTATTTTTCTCTTTCCGCTTAATAAATTCGTTTCGTAACCATTCCGTTGATGAAGTAAATGTAGATTTTCTTGTTGCGGTCAACATGAACTCTTCTTTTTCTGTTATTTATATAAACATGGCTTGTTCTACAAAAAGATACATTTCATTTTGCGAGAACGCAACAACGTTGGATTAGACTGCTCCCATTTGGGAACAGATCTCTAAGATGACGAGGTACAAGTGATCCAAATGCGGAAGTGCTTCGACGACCTGAGATTTGACAAAAGATGAAACGATTGTTGGCTTCATTTTCTGCATTTCCTATGATTGCATCGTAACTTCATGCAATCAAAGCGTCGCGCTGAAATCCCCAAGTACCTGCGCCCATGGGTCGCTTTAAACTCCACTTTGTGAGTTCGGGGTCCATTTTTGCTTTGAGGTCACCTTGGAGGCTGGATTGGATATGAAATTGCAATCGTCTTAATTTAAGATATTGGCTAAAGAGGGTTGAAGCGCAATGATGTCTAGGTCTGTCAGAGCTACTTTGTAGTTGTTGGATTTAAAAATATGTAGAGCTTCCTTTTTCTCCTCATCTAGTAAATTAACCCACTCAATCATAGTTGATGTTTTTGTCATAACATATAATCATGAACGTTTTATTCGAATGTCAGGTTGATTTTCTCGATCAGCATCGAGATTTTAATTTATGTGCTTCTCGGTCTAAGGTGGTCTACGATGAGAATGATCAATCAAATATTCATCCACTAAAATACAAACCATGTCCCTCTAAATTAGACACCATTTCTATTGGGATGTTTCAAACTGCATCTGTAGTTTTAAGACGAGAAAATACGTTCAATCTGCCGCCCTGGTTTCCGCAGTCTTGGATTGTTGACTTTTCGCTCTGGGTTTATGCGCGACAAGAAGGGCGATCATATGTATTTAGTGATTTACTCGCTATTTATCGCCTTCATGTTGGGGGCTCGTATACTTCTTCTGAGTATCTGAATCGGTGGGTGGAAACTCAATCTATAATGAAAATATTATCCGAGCATTTACATGACGTAGCCATGCAGCGATTGTGCATCTATCACGTTGCCATATATCAGTGTCAGATTATTTTTGAGCATCAAAAGATGAGACTGGACAAGAAAACCCTAGTCACAGATGTGAAGAAATTTATAAATATAGTGGGCTCTGCTTAGCATCATGGATTCTTGACCTGGAGTCTTTTGTTTTCATACTTAATTATAAAGGTGCGGAAAAAAATTTTCAGGCAGATCGGTTTTTTAGTAAAAGGTCGACGTTACCCTTATTGAGATTGGAGCGGAGGTTGAACTTGTCAATAGAACTAGAAAAACTCAAAGCAAAAGCCCTCAGTGCACTTGCAAATTCCTAGACCCTGAATCGGAAAATCATTTTAAGAGCATTTTAACAGACACTAGTCACCACTTCACATTGAGCTCCGTGCATCGCTCTCACCCAAATTTATAATTTATCCACAGCTTCTCTTGATGCTGAGTATTGACAAAAAAACAGAGCTCGCTACTTTGGTTGTCGCTAAACAAGACCAAATATAGGAACTCTGTCATGGCAAAAACTATCAAAGTATCGACCACAGATAAATCACTTTCTTCGTATGGCGGTCTTGTTCTCGCCACGGAGTCCTTTGAGGCATTTAATTTACGGGGTTCTATCGCCCAGTCACTGCCAGAGTTGGTATCGGGGGTTGGCAGATCCCAGGACAAATTTGAAGCAATGGTCTTGGGTTCCATGGCTGAGGCTGAATGCCTAGAGGATCTTGAAGTTCTTGGTAAAGATCCAGGTTACGAGGAAACCGTCAGTAAAACTTACACGGCAAAATCTTACGGTGATTATCTTCGAACGTTAACTGAGTATCACTGCAAGACGCTGCAATATGCGCTGATCCATCAATCGTTTGCGATGCGAGCGCAAACAGTCGGTTAAACCGCCAGGTTTACACTTGATATCGATTCCATGTCTAACCAGCAGTATGCCAAGAAAATGGAAGGCGTAGAGACCAACTACAAGAATATTGATTGCCTGGACACCTTGAAAGTGTTTGACGAACATGGGTTTCCGTATTGGCACGAGGTTCGCCCTGGTGCAACTCACACCAGCGTGGGAGCAGTTGAGGCGATTTCATCGATCTTCCGCCGGATGCCAAAAGATGGTGTTTATAAGTTCGTACAGCGCTTTGTCAGGGGTGATTCCGGTTACTGTAACGTTGGATTTTTTAACGACTGCAAGGTTGCCAGAGCTTATTTTGTAACGGCTATGCGTGACAACATGCTGGAACCCAGGCTTCACCTGATCACCAAATGGCGGGGTCAAAATGCTAAGAATCCAAAACGTATTTTTACCCGTGACGGCAGAGAATGTGAAATCGGAGAAACAACTTATCGTCCAACGGATGGGCAGGAAGCCTTGAGAATTGTTTGCCCGAGGGCTGAGAAATCCAATCTGCCGTCAGCTCCCTTATTCTCCGATGCCAGGTATGATTACTATGCCTTCGTCACGAACATCCCCCACAGCGAGATGACGGCCGGGGAGGTCATCGAATTTTACCGCGGTCGCGGTAACGCAGAAAATTACATAAAAGAGGATAAATACGGCTTCGACCTCAAACACTATCCATGCCTGAAGCTACTGGCTAATAAGGCTTACGGTATCATCACTGCTTACGCGACAGCCTAAAAGCGCTACCTTGCCAAGATCACGCACTTTGCAAAAGCGACCCGCAACCGACTGCTTTACTTGCCCGTCCAGATCATCCGTCACGCCGGGCAAGTGATCTTTAAGTTCTGTAAACATCACATCACGGAGGTAGAACGAGTCCTAAACCGAATTAAAAATCTGCAAATTAGTATCGTATCGACGAATCCAGAAGCAGACGGATGCTCTTTGAAAATTCTATAGTTTCGATACCAACTTGCTACATCCCGCACACAGAAAACTTCGGAGCCTCATGTCTCCGCTCGGCAGAACTGCGTGTTGATAAGCCTTTTCGCGAGCAACTTGATAGTGCGACGGTCATAGCACGAGAAAAATTAGGACCAAGAAGGAGCAGATCTAACGCCACAGACGCACCGATGACCTCTTG
>CAZUYQ010000161.1:0-1263 GCA_964624705.1 uncultured Polynucleobacter sp. | reverse complement strand
CGCCTGGTACTTCTGGGCCGAGCGGCAGGTCATGCGGCTAAAGGATTTCCTTCGTGTGGTGTTTGGTAAACGAATCGTGATCCGTACATCAGCCTATTCGACGTACGGATTGCCACGAAAAAAGTTTTGGTCGTGAAATTTCGGATCCGGGATCTATACAGGCCTCAGCTCCAGGCGTGTTTCGGATTGACGTCATCGTCAAAATGCGGACTCAAATTGAAATCGAGGAGGATCCCCCCCCGCTGGTCAGCCCTATAACGTATCATCGCAGTCATTCGCGAATTATGCCGCTAGTCGGAACTCGATTGTATCGTACTCTACTTTTGGTGTCTTAACCGCCCGCCCCTGAACCTTCGATTCTTCGATTCTGATTACGCCGATCTCTTCGAAGAAAATAATCAGTTTATTCAACGATGATTGGTCTTTATCGATCATTTTAGAAAGTTCATTCACAGATATCGGTTTCATCTGCTGAACGCTCACTAAAACCGACATATTCCTAACGAATCGTTCGAAGTCTTTGCGATTGTCAAAAGAAACCTCGTAGTGAGGGCTTGCGCGGCGTTTGGGGCAACGATAAAGGTCTTGACGCAATCGAACGGCTGGTTGATATCCATGTTGATCGCAAAGGAGTGAATGTTCCGCATAGGATCTATGGATACAACAAAATTTACGGTGAAATCGCATATGCGGTCTTCCTGTTTGGCCATGCCAACAGTCAGCGACCAGGGAGCATCCGGTTGGCAAGCATAAGCAACAACGTTTCCGTGGCAGGCAATGGCACTGACTAGAATGAATTACCGCCACGAACTGACCCTCTGAACGAAACTGGCCTCAAACACTTTGTAAGACAAGGCATTCAAGGCAGGATTTGATTCTAGATGTGACATGGTAATCACGTGATAGTATTTGCATTAATTCGCCTTAGGGTGCCCAAATTCTTGGTGGATTCATTTAGATCCATCTAAGGGCTCGATGCAAACGCCGGCATAACCTTTGGCGGAGCATTCTTTTGAGACAATAGTAAAAGTGTTAAGGGCTACTGGTCCTCACCAGGCGGAAGCCAACAAGGGGCTCGTGGTCGTCAGGGCTGCCGAAGTAGCGATTGGCCGAGCGGCAGTTCCGAGCGTTGGTCTGCAGGTTTTTAATTAAGAAAGAAGCTGTCCCGACGCGCCGTCAGCCAGTCAGCGCGATTGCCTCTACCGTCGAGGCTAGGCTCTCTACAGAATTTGGGCTTGACGTAAGAGGTTGACTTCAGAGGGA
>CAZUYQ010000160.1:5925-10369 GCA_964624705.1 uncultured Polynucleobacter sp. | reverse complement strand
GGTATTAGATTACGATGACGATCTAAAATCTACGCACGGACATCGTAAGCTTAGGGTTCATTGGAAATTGGTCAGTTAAAGGAGAAGGGTCGTATGATGGGCAACATGGTTGCTCATTTGAAAAAAATAATATCTACCCTGAGACGGCCTGCAATTCAGGACGTACATACGCAATCTTTAAATCGAATAACAAAGAACCGCAAAAAATTTGGGTGGAAGTTGCGACAGACTCAACCGACGTGCAACTTTGGACCACATATCAATTCGAGATGATTAGAGATGGAAAAGACTTCTATGTAATATGCAACGATGTAAAAGAGCCGGTGGGCTCACTTTGGAATGATGATTTTATAATAACGACATCTACTTCCAGATGCTATCCGGCCATGAGTTTCTCCTTAGAGAAAACTGGGGCATTTAGACATAGTCGTGACGTTCGTCACGTCAGAGGTGTCTTTGAAAAATCTGCAATTACGTATTCTGATAGAAAATCGACTTCAAATGTCAGTGCAGTACCCGATGTTAGCACCTTGCAACCAGCAAAAAACATTGATGATGTGAGATATAATCTTTGTAGAGGAGGAGGAATAAACTTTCTTTTTGATCGAAGAAATCCAGGTCCACTCGGACCAAATTTTTGGGCAGTTTGGAAAGATCAGAATAAAGAAATGATTTCCACGCCTGCCAGTGTCGTGACCTACCATTGGGAGGGCCACAATATTGAAGTGTATGCATGGCCGAAGGGATGGCAGAATCCTAATTCACCGGCCCTGCAACTACATTTTGTAGCTGATTATGCCAATGGAAAATCGACATTAAAATTAAGTGAGCAAGATCCGATTGAAATGAGTTGCTCTTTTTTCAAAGACTAAATGTCGCTATCGCTGCGGCCAAAGACATACTTAAGTCCGCAAGGTTGTTTTGAATGACCATGAGCGTGCAAGACGTCAGGCCAGGAGCCGTTTTACTGAAGGCAGTATCCGCAATTTGACCAAAGCGGTCCTTTTCCGAATTTAAAAACCGGATGCCACCTTGATTTCGAATTCAGCACCCAAGATAGTGATAAGACGCAGCATCTGATCGATGGTTTTCTTTTGATTTGTTGGGTCGAGGAGTCTTGATAGCTGTGATAGCGATGTACCCATCTGACGACAAATAAACCGCTTTGAAAGGTTGCTTTTTTCAACAAGTGAGATTGCTTTGATCGTCAGTTTATAAAGCTCAATTTCACGCATATAGTCTGGATCGCGGTTATACTCTAGGAAAGCCTCTATCGGTATCGAATCTTCCTGGCCATCTTTGAGCTGATAAGTGACAGCACGTTGTCCCAGTTCTTTATCGACATACGCTTCGACGATGCTATTACCGGAGCTAGGTTTAAGCATAAGTTTGGAATAAGGAAGATCCAATGCACCGGTTGATGTTTCTACGGTGATTGCACGGGTTTTGTTGTTATACACTACGTTTTTAATTTTTGAGGATTTCATCAAATCGACCTTCTTGTTTCAATTCTTGAACTAGCTTCGTGATCTGGGCATTTATTTGACCGAAGAGGGGTGCTTCATTCAATAAGTCCCACTTCACAACGAGTCGTCCGTCACGATAAACATGAACGTGCGGCGGGGTATGGTCGCCGATATACCAGATAAAGATGTAGTTGCCGCGTCTGACCTTGCCCATTGGTAAGTGATACCATGAAAGGTATCACAAATCAATGGTCCTATCGCCACATCACTTTCGTAAGTGATTTGTAAGTGATTCGCTGAGCTGTAGCGTGAACTCACAGGATCGACCGGGACGAAGCAGGACGGTTAATAAATTGAAAACATTAGTCTTTTAACTATATCAAGTGTTTACGATCTGGTCCTGCGGAGACCCTCTCTCTCCGCTCCTTCCCGCCTAACAGGCTGAAATCACAGATTAATTAAATTGACCAAGCTCTTCCATCTGTGATTTCGTCTGTGATTTCTTACCAAGCGGTAAATGAATAATTGCAGCAGTTTTATCTGCGTCAGCCGTCTGAAGTGCCGCCACCGCTTTTGCATAGCGCTCCGATTCTCGTTGACTTCCATGGCCCAAGTTGGCTTGCACTGCCGCCATACTGCCAGTTGCAAGAAGCATCATAGTGGCATTCGTGTGTCGACAAATGTGGGTTGATCGCCATGGATAATTTAGAGCGACAAATCCTTTGTTGAACGCTGATTGAATGGCGTTGTAACGCAGGAGCCCGCCTTTGGCCTGAAATATCGGCCCCACTCCACCAGAAGATGCATGCATCGTGCGAAGAAGATCAACAAGCTCACCAGCAAGTGGAATAACCCTGACGGAATCCCTAGTCTTTGTAGAGTCCATCAACGTTGGATGTCTCGTCCAGTGATCCCACATAACTGTTTTTGAGATCCGCACCACTCGAGCATCAAGGTCAACAGCATCCCAATATAATCCGCAGGCTTCTCCTACCCGAACGCCAGTCAAAACCAAGAACGCCGCGAGCTGCCAATAAACAGGATTGCTACGGTGTTTTTTTAACCACTCAATCCATGTCACGATTTCTTCAGGTTTCATGAAGTAATCGGGTCGACGTGACACAATCGGTTTAAAAAAGATTCGTTCGCGATGTCGTTTGACGATAGGCACTACAAAATTTGGATTAACGTAGTTTCGATACCAGTTGAGAATCACCGTAAGATATTTTAGTTCATGTAAAAAACTTTTTCTCCCAGGGTTTTTTCTCGAGGAATGTTGCCGTAACCAAGTAATCCACTCGTCAACCGTTACAGCGGTAAACTTCGACATCGGTACAGAATCAAATGGGGTGTTCTGAAAATAAGGAAGACGTATCAATCTCGTTTGCTTTGAAGATTCCTTGAGTTGCTCCATGCCCTCTGCAACATATCTTCCTACGATCATACCAAATGTCTCAACTGACTCAACCTTCTGCGGGCAAATATCAATCGGCGGTTTCCCATCAATCCAGCCAGCCTTAGTCGCATCATGCCAAACCTCGGCAAGAGCTCGTGTTGGAAACGTTTTGAGTGATACGCGAACACCCTGAACATAAACTTGAGCCTCGTAAAAAACTATTTTCTTTTTGGAATCTTTCAAAATACGAAATCGTTTGACTACAGCCATGACTTAATTTCCTTTTCTTTAAGCCACGCCTCAATACTTTCTCGTCTAAACATTACTTTGCGACCAAGTAACAAAAAAGGTATTTGCCGTTTGGCAACCCAGTTTTGAATTGTCTTTGGTGCACGTTGAAATGCTTTTGCAAGTTCCTCTACGGTCAGTAGATCCAGATTGTCAAAGAGCCGATTATCCTGGTTTTTACCAGGCTGAATCGTGGTGATCATATCATACCTCGCAATCAATTCCAGTTTGTTTTTAGCGCCGTCAGTCAAATTCCAGAGTCTGCATAGCAGAATTTAATACCGCGAGAATCGCACCCGGACGTTTGTCTCTTAAACATGGCAAGGACAACGATAAAACTGCTTTCCACGATCAGTCCGAAGTACCTGACACCACTAACTGGTTCTCATAATTTGGCTCTTGATCAGGGAAGCATTCGAAATCACAGTAAGCCTGGCTATCCCAGCCACATCGATCACACCTCAGTACATATCCACGTTGGCGTAACGCAATCCTTTCACAGCGTGGGCATGGATATGCAGCGTGATCCAGATGTACTTCATTCATTCCTTATTGGCCTCTTGATCATTTGCTTTTGGCACATTGACCTTTTTGCCAACACTTATAGGCTTAATTGGTTTGCGTTTTATAGTTGATGTCCTTTTTAAAATTGTCTGATCAACGAACTGATGAATATTCACTGATTCTCCTTTTGCTTGCGCTTCCTTTACTTTTTTAACAGCCCACTCCAAAGCCCTCACTGGATCAAAATGTTCGGAGTGCAAGGCCACGATATCGGTTTCACTTAGATCAGCGGATTGTTTCAGGACCAGCCAGTTTACAAAATCAGCGCGAGGTAATCGTTTTCCACTGAGCTTCGGTGACAATTGATCATTCCAGTGATCGTTTCTTAGTAATGCCCATTTCAAGGGCTGTCGTTTCGCCATTCACTGTTTTTCTCCAGTATGTAAAGCCAGTGTCCGCGCACTAATTTTTCACCTTCAACTTTATCGTCAACCCAAACGCGTCGAACGACTGGCTTAGTGAGTGATGGTGGCGCACCATTATCGCCAGGAATGGTCCTGACTGATTCTTTTGCGACTTTATCTTTGTGGGCAAGAAATCCCATAAAGCCGCCAAAGATGGCGCCCGTGACAGCGCCTACCAAACCGCTGCGGACTTCGTTGTGTTCGGGTTGGCCAACCGCTGCACCGAAACCTCCGCCGAGGGCAGCGCCTGTTCCCATGCCAAGAAGAATACTGTCTCGTGCCGTGGTGCAAGAGGAGAGGGTGAGCGACGCGACAAGCGCGATCGG
>CAZUYQ010000160.1:1481-5822 GCA_964624705.1 uncultured Polynucleobacter sp. | reverse complement strand
ATATAACCTCCTGAATTTTTTGAGGGTTGTGGATATAGAGAAATCGGTGAGTCGCGTAGGCCGGTGATCCTGCGACATAGGAGCAGGGTCATATGCAAAAATCGGTCGCGGCGAATGAAGGACAAGACTTTGATCTGTGTGGGCTTTTTCTGGTATCGAGATTTAACCTAGCTAGAACTGGTTGAGGGCAAGTTCTGGTCGAGTTCTGAAGCAGATTGTAAATACTCACGCCAGTCTCCGCGCCATGTACAACCTGAGCACCCCATCCTTGCTGTTGAAAATGAGGGGCGAGTGCAAAGGCGTGGAAGGTATTTCCTCCAGCGATGGCTTTGCATAGGTGGTGATTAATGGTATGGGCAGCAGCTAAATTTCTGACAACCCACAGCACCCTGATGATGCCTTTATTTTTTGCATAGAATTCACCGATGGCCTCGTAGCGCCTATGACTCTGACGGGACAACTCAACTTCGAGAGCAATTGTTTTTTTAATGGCACCATCTGGAACATTCCAGTAACCATCGGGCCTATGGGTTTCATCAAGGGGAACCCACGCCGGATAGAGTTCGTAGTTATATCGCCGTAGTTGTTGCTCGGTAAAAACCTCAACGCCTGCTGGTGCCCCTAAAAGCCATTCACCAAGATGGACGGCACTCGCTAAAAGATCATGACCAACGTGTTCTGATTTGTAACCGTCTTCACGCAGAGCTGGCAATAAATCTCCAATGGCACCATATCCTTTTTGATCAAGGCTCCATGCAAACATTTTTCGGTAGCGGTCTGTGTGTACGCGAATGAATTTTGATTTTTCAAGAATCCACAGTCTTTGATAAGCAGCACTAAGCGTCGTCTGGGAAAAAAATCTCCGCGCGAGGGCTGCCGTTGTTGATAATTTCCATTGCCAAAGAAACAGAAGTAATGGGATATCGCGTTGGTCGGACAAGTAAACTTTCGCCGTCTGATACCTTTCTTTGGGACTAACCCCTTACGGCTTGATCATTCACCGGGGGTGTTTCCACAATTTTGTGGGCTTCCTCTTTAAAGGGCGCTAGCAACGTCTCAACTTCAGTAGGATCAATAAAAGGAGTTTGGACTTCGATCATGTGCAACCCTCGTTGCCAAATGGCTCGCCCCGGAATTCCCGGCAGGTCGCGTGCTCTACCATTTCCAAGAACCACCATGCTGGATGGCGTGTCCGCCATTTGAAAGCAGACCTTACCAGGTAAATTTGCTTTAATTTGGGTGTCCAGTGCCCTGGCATCAGGGCGTTGCGTTCCAAGTATAAGGTGTATTCCTACGGCACGTCCTTGCCTAGCTAACCGACTCACAATGGCCCGAGCTTTTTGAATATCTTTGACGGGTCGATCCATACCCGCAAGAAACAGCTCTGCAATTTCATCGATCACAACCACGTGACGATTGAGCTTTGGAATAGGTTGCTTATTCGCAGTGTCTTTATTTGTTTGATCAGCCTTACGCCATAATGCGTCAATATCCTTAACACCATAATCAGCAAAGACCTTCATACGCCGTTCCAATTCCGCGTCTAACGTGGCAAGCGTCGAAACCGTATGAGTAAGAGTGGCAATGACCTTGATCCTCTTCACCCCACTAAACAATGTGAATTCCAGTCCACCCTTAAGATCCACCAACGTAAATTCATAGCCAGGATTATTAAAGTAGAGACAGATTATTACTTGTCTGAGAAAGGTACTTTTACCACTGGCCGTTTCACCGGCCACAAGAATATGGGGAACTTCTTTTAAATCAACATTGATAGTCTTTGTTCGAGCCATGCCAGCAATGAAGCAAGCTTCTTTCATTTGTTTCAAATCAGGGATGGATGTCAATACCGGCATTGGTTTATGAGCATAAAGCACGTCGACTGTACCTGTTTGAACATTGTCGCGAATCTCATCGATAAATACGTGGAGGCCACTTGCAAGTGCTGGTTTTGCCGCCGTGAACTTTTCAATGGGCAAAAGGGCATTGGTTAAACGCATCACTCTTGATTCGCCGTCTAGTGGGCGATCAAAGATAAAACCTGGAAAATTTCCGAGTGCATTCTTTAACCCTGCCACGGTGAACACATCACGCAGGCGATTTAGAAGGCGTCGCTTCAATCCAATTTGAATCAATGCCCAAAGCCAAATACCACTTGTTTCTAAAATTAGAATATACATGCCAGCAGTCAAAGGACCATGTGGTCGAAGTTTCGGCCACTGGATGTGTCGGTAGAAAATTTCATCGAGTTTGAATGTAATTGACCAAGCCATCAATGCACCCCAGAGGCAAACTGGCCCCCAGGGAAGCGTCCCCGTTCTGATACCATAAAAGACTTCGGCAACCATTTCAAAAGGGATCTTCGCAATTCGTAGAAACCTAGTAATCGATTCATCGAGTGAACGGTCGGACGATTGATTCACTTACGCTTTAACCTCCTTGAGCTAAAACCAAAAACACAGTTCCAGCAGGCACTTCAATAATAGGGGATTCCGATTTAATAGACGACATGGTGTCTTGGGCTTGATCAAGGGCTGCATGGGCACTGCCATTGAGCAATGCGTTCTTCATGGAAGTCTTTTTTACAGCGACCCCGTTTTGAACCTCCGACTCTTGAAGTCCTTCCGACACACCGCCTGCGAAATTCAACGCAGCTGCAGCCGCAAGTTTAATGGCATAGTTTCCAACGCGGTCACCTTTAAGGCCCACCGTTTGATCGGAGCTATCACAGGCTTGCGCCTGAAATTCTTGAAACGAACCGTCCTTGAATACAAGCTGATTGAATTTTATAAATAATCTCTGCTCGGTAGATTGTCCGATACCAATGAGCACGGCTCCCGTACCAATACGGGTTTCACCATCAACGATAAGTGGCTCCAACACTTCTGCACGGAGTGGTCCATTTGATGCACCACTGATGAGTTTTGCCTTAAACATGCTGCCTGGTGGGACTTCCGTGGCATTGGCTCTTTTGACAACTTGGAGTTTACCAAGCCTTGTTTTAGTGTGTGGAAGAGCTCGTCCCTGCTGCGGTGGTAATGATGGTTGTATCTTCGACTCAGGTTGTAATGCTGCTACAGGTATCGCGATTTTTTCTTCATGATCACGAATCTCTGCTTTGGGCATACTTGAGCGATAAGTCGTCGTCGGTGTTGTTTCTGTTACAAATGAGGCTAAAGCACCCAAGATAAAAATTCCGACCGATGCAAAGGCAAAGGCTTTTGGGTTTGCTGTGAGTTTTTTTCCATCTTGGTGGTAAAATGGTCCGCGAGCCCACTGCTGACTCATACCTGGTTCACCGACCTGGCGTACCTCACTTGGGACTTTTTCCTCAGCCATTATTTCACCTCAATCTCGATGCGATCATCGTTTGGATCACGAATGACAATAATTCGCTCTCCTTTACCGACCGCAGTCACGAGGTTAAATGCATACCGACGACCAAGTAGATAGACAAACATACTGGCATTGGCCGTTGGTGTGAGTGCAACGACGGCAACATCGTGCTCAATATACTGAATGTCAAACTGACCTTCACGCCCCAGCACAACCTTGGATGGTTTTGCAGGAAATGAGAGCACACTTCCCCCCGGATGAATGTAAATCGTTGCTACGTCCTTATTGGATAAATGAACAATCTTTGCATCACCTGAGTATGCAGAGGTCTTAAGAATAGTCTGCTCTTTGACGGATGATGGGGGTGTACTGGCGCCAACAAGGCCGAGTCCCAGAGTAGCAGGGAATATAATTCGCCTCCCATTCATTTTTTATCCTTAATTTTTGCCGGTTCAATCGAAATCAGTACTAATCCATAAGGGTTTGCTTCCGATCTTTCGACGCTACCGATTTCCGCAATAAGGGGACATGGGAAGGCTGAACGGATCATTTCAACCGAAATCAAACGATCCGCATCGATTTCAATAGTTTGACCGTTTCCTTTAATGGAATTAAGAAGCATCCTCTGAAATAATTTGCGGCTTACAAGTTCCTTTTGTTCTGTTGCACGAGCTACCAGTTCTCCTGGTGATAAAATTCCTGGATTTGGAACCTTATCGCTATCAAAGCGTTGACTGATAGCCTCGCGCAAAAATGCCTCGATCTCTTGAGCCGTGTGATCAGGAGATGCTCCGGGCAATACGCGCGAATAACAGGCTCGTTCGACAACGACGGCAGGTTTTAAGGCAATTCTAACAAGACCAACACCAAGTGCTAGTGTTGTCAGTGCAAGGAATGCTACCGCGATCTTAAGCGCATTGTTTTCCCTAATGACTTGAGCCCAAGCGACTGCAAATTTCATTTAACTCTCCGAATTGTGTGAATTTGATCTGGCCTCTAATCTCT
>CAZUYQ010000160.1:0-1471 GCA_964624705.1 uncultured Polynucleobacter sp. | reverse complement strand
GACCACGACCTTTATCTGAAGATTTCTTGAATGAGCTAACTCTGCGAGCAGCCCCTGTTACCCCATCTTTTGCGGTGCCGAGTACTTTTCCTGGGGTGATAGTTGCGGCTCCTACGGCAATTGCACCCAGTGACCTGGTAAAGCCTGCTAACCCTGTGGTGGCCATGGCATGAACGACCCATGGTGTCGCGAGCAATGAACTAGCTAACATTAGATTTAAGCAAATGACTGAGACGAAATTGACATCGGCGCCTGGCTGATTGATGTTGGTGAGCGATGTGCTCCAAAGAAGAGTTGCTAGAGTACTCCAAACAATTTTCCAACATCCGATTTCAAACAACGTTCTGTACAGGGCTTTAGTGGCACCAGAGGTTGCTGGTAAAACAAAAAAAGCAATCAACAGTGGTGAGAAGACATAACATAGAGTCCAGGCAAACAAATGAATGCCTTCCGCAACATACACTGAAAAATACAGAACAAAGAAACCAATGAAAGATAGGGCAACTGTCAATGTTTCTTTAACGGAAACCCATGAGGCCGACATTTCCCCAAGCTTGTCGGCCATTTTTGAAAGAACCATTTGAAAATTATTCAGATCACCGAGTCTTTCTGCCAATGCGTCCGTGATCCCAGCCAAGGTATTTGTGACTTCGGAATATGAATGCAGCAAAATAGCTGCGACCAATGCTCGACCAACTAAAACAGCAAACGCTGGAACGCCACCCAGCGGCCACTTGAAATATTCGACAAATACACCCAAGAGAAGCAAGGTCGTGATAACACCGTAGAAAATTCCACCGAAGATATCATGCAGAGTTTTAGCCTCTTGACCAAGCCAAGAGATATCAACCATCGCTAAAATCTCGGCGTTGTGAACTCTGTTTTTTCAGACTTCATTGCTGTTTTTAATGCCGCCGCGGATTCCAAAGTAGAACGCGTAGACTCCTTTTCCCTATGATTTTCTGAGGCAAGGCTTTGTGCTTGCAATTTAACGCTTGTGGCCTGGGTGCGAAGTGATTCATTCAGTGTATGCAAAAGTACACCCAAACTTTCGGCGGTAAGTTTTTGAGCGCCTCCTGGTGATACGGTATGACTTGCGGCCTTGATCTGTTCTCCGATCCGGTCCAATTTTTCTGCTTGCTCATAGGCGGCGTTATTTTGGGCAACGGCCTCGGCAATTCCCGCGTCCACATTTCTTTGAATCTGGGCCACTTTTGATTCAATGGCATTGCCATAGATGGCAGCAAGCTTTTGCTTGGCTACGTCCGGTCTTCGCCAATCATCATAAATTCCCGCGGAAACATTGGTTCGCATAGTTTGTGCCATGTTGAGGGAGTCGCCAATTCCTCGGTTGAGATCCTTCACAAATTGTAGATTGTCGCGGGTCGAATTCACTATCGCCATAAGTTGATAGAGCTGTAGGGTAGGCACCGTTCCACCGACATTTCTGTCGCTGGCGACGTGTACCCCC
>CAZUYQ010000159.1:9135-10466 GCA_964624705.1 uncultured Polynucleobacter sp. | reverse complement strand
ATTGGGACCATGAATTTCTTCGAGAAAATGTTCGAGGGACGAATGTTCTTCACTGATAAGCTTATGCAAATGGGTGCGAATATTGTTCTCTGCGATCCGCATAGAATCGTTGTGAATGGCAAATCGCCACTTTACGGTGCGCATATGAGTTCACCTGACGTCAGGGCAGGAATGGCCCTTATTATGGCTGCTTTAGTCGCTGAAGGTACTAGCGTTATCGACAATATTTAACAAGTCGATCGTGGATATTTTAACATTGAGAATAAGCTGAAAGCCTTAGGCGCAAGTATTGTCCGCGAAGGTTGATCTCACTCTTGTGAGATTGTAAACTAGTAAAAAGAAAAAGTTTTCACTCAATCTCACGGAGAATTCTTATGAAATTTGCATCATTTATTCTAGCCGGTGTTTTTTTGGCCTCTTCTGCATATGCCGAAGATTCAATAGATCATAAAGTAAATCAAAAGATCGATGAAAAAGCTGCTGCGCTTAAAGGTGCTGTAAAAAATAAAATGCCGAAAAAAGACGAGAAAAAAGCTGCCGAACCTTCTATGGCGGATAAAGCTGCTGCAAAAAAAGCGGAATTGAAAGCAAAGGTCCAAGATAAAGCCAAAGAACTACAAGCCAAAGCAGATGAAAAGAAGGCTGAGCCCAAGAAGGAAGAAAAGCCAAGCGTTCAAGATCAGGCTAAGGGCGCCGCTGAGAAAGCAGATAAAAAGGCCGATGATTTACTGAAGAAATTCGGCAACTAATTGATTGGAAAAATGCAGATCCTTCGATCCTCCGGGCACACTCAGGATGACAAGCTCGGGCGCTCAGGATAACGGTGCTGAGGCAATTAACTCACTCACCGTTTTGCCATGTATCTTGCTTAAGTCGCCGCAAACAATCTGCTTCAATTCAGCCGGTATACGTGGATCCCAGGATTCAAACCAATGTTCTATTGGTTTCGAGAGCAATCCTTGAAATTTATCTACTGATACTTTTTCTGCAGGTTGCGTTGGGAACCAGCGGTCCCCTTCGTTGCCTGCAAGCTGAGTACTATGAGGTCGACCATTTAGGATCAACCCATTTTCACGCAAAACTTCTACAGCTTCACGCACCCAGGAATAAGGGAGATGAAACCGAGAGACCAACTCCGTGGTACTGATTCCTTCACCACTGCCATCTGCAAAGCGATGATAGATTGTCAGCAACGACAGAAGAGGTAATCGCGTACGAAGATTATGATTACGCATATGTTCGCTGCTAGTAACAGCCGCTTCAATCGTACCGCTGTCGCGAAGTTCGGGAAATCCCGTCTGCCATCGCCACGCTAATAATGCCCCGGCGAG
>CAZUYQ010000159.1:0-9125 GCA_964624705.1 uncultured Polynucleobacter sp. | reverse complement strand
CGTAGATCCACATCAAGAATATCGGCATAGCTGCGAGAGTTCCGTAGACCGACTTATAGCTCGCATAGCTTGAGACATAAAGGGTATAGAGTTTACTCAACACATAGAAGAGCGTGCCTGCTAGTAGTGCACCACGAGCCGCCGGTTTATTCTGAACCTCGCAATTTGGCACGATCTTATAAATTAGAAAAAATAGACCGCATCCAATCAGCCAATTGAATGTCATTGAAATAATGGGGATGTCATCAGCAGAATCTGCCACTGCAAGAGTTTTTTGAGTTATGAGCGTTGTGACAGAATAACTTGTAGAAAGACCAATCAGAATCGAGAGGCCGAACATTCCAAGCGTTAAAAATAACCAGAAATAAATAAATCGGGTTAGCATCGGTCTAGCTTCTGATACCAGCCAAATACGGTTTAAAGCCTCTTCAATTTGCCGAAGCAACAAAATCAAAGTGACAAGTAAACCCACGAAAGCGGACATTCCAATCCGTTTTAGATTTAAACCAGCAATAAATTTTTCGAGATAATCAATAACTTGGCTACCGCTACCAGTAGCTAAATTTTTGAATAAAAACTGACGGGCCTCATCTAGTAGGTTTGCGTGATTACCAAGAATCGGCAGAAATAAGCCTAAAAGGGTAAAAATAGCGGCAATACTTGGAACCAAAGAAAAGAGCGTCGTATAAGCCATCGCCGATGCTTGTTTGGTCAGATCCGTGCGATCGACGTCTTTCATATAAATTTGCAGGCAATGCCAAATGTACTGAACTTTGGCGGGAACTCGATCGTGCTTTAAAATCCGATCAATGAATGACATCGTCACGTGCGGGTGCCCTCGTTTTAATCCAAGTTCTGATTGCTTCTAGCTTTTCAGTGTCCCACACCTTACTTGCGCGTTCATCCATAAATTTTATAAGTAGCTGGTCCATAGCTTTGGACAAGATCGTCGTATGCCTAATACGTTGCTCTAAAGGGTTCTCATCAACCCCTTCTTGAGGTTCAGGCAACCGCACACTTCTTGGGCTAAGGTCGTCGCCGTTTAAAGTTAAAGAAAATAAGCCGATATCAGCGATTTCAAGCGCAACTCGCATTTCACGTACGCTTTTACCATGACGTAACGCAAGAGCAGCCTCTTGGCATTGTCCTGGAGTTCCGCCTTTTATAACGTGTTCATGGCTACTACCAACTTTAGATGAAAGGGCGATACGGTCATCAATCCAAAGTTGAGCCTCAGTGTTCTTTTTTCCATCGGCAGTCAGCTGGAATTGGCCGCCGTCTGATTCCGCAAAAAACCATAGCCAAGTAAGGAATTCTCGACCCAAAAACCCTTTGTGGGTAGCTGCGCTATTGATTTCGTCGATATTGTTGTTGATAAACTCAGATTGATCAGCAATTCCCATAAGTTACCTCAGACAATTTTTGTGGACAAGATGTGGATAACGTGTTGGCAACCCGTGGACAAGTTGTTTATATCAACTTGACAGGCTACTTGCTGGTCCCGCGCTTTTATCCTGGAGGGAAAAATCTTTCCCGATCGGAAGGCACTGGCTACACAAGGCACTAATCGCAACGCGATGTTGCTGAAATGGTGTGTCATTGTTCGCTACCGGCTATTCTCTGTCAAGTCTCTGATAGAAAAAAAAATTAGAAAGCCTTTAACTCGTTGATGGTTAAAGGCTTTAAAGGATTGTCGTAAAAATAATCTGTCTAATTTTTTAACAAAAATGATTAAGTATAATGCAACTGTCGCTCTGGACTGCCTTCTTGTGCGTGCGGATAGTTAGCTTCCCAGCCACTTTTATCTTTGAACAAACGTATACAACGAATTGTTTTCGAATCGGTCAAATAAAACAAATGTCTGCGCCAAGCCGGAACAACAATTAAATCGCCTGGCTGGGTGGTAATTTTAACACGCTCGTCAGCAGTCACATTGATTTCGAAAACACCTTCACCGGCTACAACAAAACGCACTTCGTCATCAGTATGATGATGCTCGGCACCAAATTTTGTAAGGAGTGCGTCGAGGTTAGGTGTGTTTGGATCTAGCGCAATCACATCTTCAGTGACATATCCTCGTTCTTTTTTAAGACGCTCGATATCTTTCGTATAAGCTGCGATCACACCTTCAGGAGAAGAATCCGCTAGTGGGCGCACGCCCCAAAGCTCAAATGGAATTTTATTTTCATGCAAAATGGACGTGATTTTATTTGTATCGGTATAAGTCTCACCGCGAAATTCAAGTTTTGCCATTCTTTGTTCCACCCTTCGTAAAGACCTAAAATCTAATTAATCTAGCGAACAACCTCTGATCAAACCTACCACAGCGGCGGGTATAACAAACTTATAATCCAATCGCTATAGTTTTCGAGCCCGCTTAGCCCCTGATATTACAACCAGATTGTCGATATCTTATAAATTCCCCTCGTCTTACAGGCAGTCACATATGAAAAACTCTCAGGCTCCTTGTAAAGCTGTCGATAAACAGTAGGGAGGGAAACCGATAAGTGGCTAAAAATCCGACACAAAAGAATGATGAGACACTTAGCTTTCAAGCCAAGCGTCCGTTGGCGGCCACACAGAAATCGGTACCGCACTCTATTCCTGTTAAATTCTCGCCTGCTCCACCTCCTCATAATGACCAGCCATTATCGCAAGTAGCGAATGATCGCCTTCTGCCCGAAGATGATATTGCCTCTTTTTTTAAGAACAGGGCGGTCGCCAGTCATCATGATCATGGTGTTGGATTTGCGACTAAGTTTCTTGCTTTCCTGGTAGTCAGTGCATTTATATTTTCATTTGCCTACAACCAGAAACCTCGATTTGCTAAATCCGTCGATCGCACCTCGATGAAGTGGCTAGGGTTCAAAATTGGTACCTACATTCCAGTATTTGGAGTCCGGGCTAAGACACATGCAAAACAAATGTCAAAAGAATTAGTCGTTGAAAAACGGGTAGCAACACTTGATCAACCGCTTAGCTCCGACCCGATCTTAACCATGATGCGCTCCGGGCGATGGACTCTCATCGAACAGCGTATCAATGGCAAATGCATGCGATGGGAAGCCTCGTCCGACTGCACTTATAAAGCACTATATAATGCTCACCGGGGCATGACAGCAGCTGCTCGACCGATGTTGACTGTGCCGGAGAAAGACATCTTAAAACTTCCCTCAAGCGTGCAGGTGTTTTGGCGTCTTGCAGCCGCAATGTCAGCAGTCGACGCTAATACACGTGAAAAGTACTTCCAAAATGCCCTTAAAATTATTCCTACACAAGCCATTGAGGCGAGAAAAATTGTATTTGATGAAATGATCGTCGGGCTTGCAAGAATCAATGCTTTCGGCGAAATACCGAGATATCTAAACCTTCTGAGTTCAGAAACAAAGAATCCGGGATGGCGTTCTTATTCATCAAAATGGCGCGCGCTCGCTGCGCTCAGCTACCCATTAAATGCCCGTCAAGCAGCGCTTACCGCTCTTCTAAAAGAAGAACCTTCGGTGCTTTTCTACGATGCTCAAGCCATTAGCTTTTTAACACCGGCCATCATTCGTGGGGGATTCTCTGAAGCTTTCACAAACGTTGTCACCGATGGTATTAGTTACTCAAGTCGCAGCAATGCCGACCCCGAATTACAGAAACTCCTTCTTCAGTCGCTCATTCGCCTAAAACTAGCGCAGGGTAAGAAAGCCGAAGTGGCTACATCACTCAATAAATACATAAATGGTTACGGACGAGATTCGTTCGCCCAACATTTTAACGCTAGTCTTCAACTCAGTGCTGATGGTGCAGACCGTGCCAGGCTGATTGCCGCCGAATTCCAGAGCCTAAGACCAGATGCTCCCTGGGAAACATCCGTTCTCTATGCCTATGCTCTTATCAGATCAGGTCAATTCGATCGAATAGAACCCATTCTCGCAAAATTACGCAATAAACAACAGATTCCTTCAGCCCTCCTTTGGAGCAATATTTTGCGCGCTGAGAAATTACTGGCCGAGAAAAAACCGAAGGATGCAGAGCTAACTATCCGAAACCTAAGTACTCAATTACCCAATGATTCCGTGGTGAATGATATTTTAGCAAAAGCATATGTAGGGATTGGCAGAGACAGTGAAGCGAAAGCTCTTCAATTAAAGGTGGATGACGTCCGCTCAAAAAAAGGCTATTGGTCTTCGCCTGAAATGATAAATTCGCCTTTTGGCCCGTTAGCCCTCTCAAGATAATCGAGAACGAGGGCAAAACAGGCGTAAGCTCCAGAGAATCGGAATAATAAGATGGCATATCCTCAATTGACGTTCGAACTCCGTATATCCATTGATCCAGCAAGACGTGACGCTCGGGATTTAAAGCGCCGCATTATGGAATGGCTGCCAGCTCATGGCATCGATGAATTTGTCGAAGGCGTTATGGATGGACTCGATATCGACAACGAGTATACAGGGCCAAGTACCAGAGATTTTTATGCAGAACTGGGCGGCGATCTTCTACCGGTCTCAGTTTACAAATATTCGAAGGAATTGCTGGAAGATCTCAAATTCCAGTTAACAACTGAGTTCGGAGATAAATTAAATCTAGAAGTCCATGTGATGGAAACAAGCGAGTGGCTTGAAGGGTGGAAAGAAAGCTTTAAGCCAATCGAGACTGAGAAGTTCTATATTTACCCACCCTGGGACGAAACACCTCGCCCATCATCCAAGCTCGCTATTGTTGTAGAACCCGGGATGGCATTTGGGACCGGGCAACATGGGACAACTCAAGTAGTTCTCAGACGGCTCGAAAGATTGGCCGCCACTGGCGCGCCGATTCATCAATGGCGCCTATGCGATGTTGGAACAGGAACTGGTATTCTCGCCCTCGCCGCTCACCTTTTAGGATTCGGCTCTGTTGCTGGCTCGGATATTGACCCAGATGCCATCACCGCGGCGACGAATAATGCGCAAATGAATAAAGTGGACCTAGCCTTATGGCAAGGAAGCGCACCAGTAAAAGGTGTTCCAGGGCGTAAAGAGTTTACTCCGCCATTTGATGTCGTTGTTGCCAATATTCTTTTCGTTGTTCTGGAAAAAATCATCGGCGAGCTTGCGCAGGTAGTAAAACCGGGTGGAATTCTGATATTGTCAGGTGTTCTCGTTGAAGATGCAGACACGATGATTCGCTTAGCTACCGAGCAAGGAATGAAGCTGGTCGACCAGGGGGAACTGGAAGGTTGGGCCTGCATCACCATGGCAAAGAATTAGGATAAAAAATGTCACATATATTCCGTTTTTTTGGTCATGAAACTTATCCATGTAAGTGGAGTCTTGACTCAGAGGAATTGGAACATATTCGCAAAGTTTTGAGACTTAAAATCGGGGACCGAGTCGAGGTCATGGATGGCAAAGGGCTCATCGCTAAGGGGCATTTAACCGAAATTTCGAAAGATCAGGTGCTTATCGAGACGGCCATTGATTCTCAGTATTTCGTTGCACAGGATCCCATAAAGAAAGCCATAGCGCTAGGCGCACTCAAACCAGGTGATGTTGATGACATCTTGACAGAGCTCGTCGAACTCGGAATCAATGAGATTCACATTTTTCAGCAAGCCGATACTGCCAAATACCGGACCGGTGATAAACCAAGAGAGCGATGGCAACGCTTGATCCGCTCAGCAATGAAACAGTGTAAGACTGCGTGGAGTCCAAATTTGGTGGTTCATGAATCATTTGAAGTCGCCTTAAAGGCCTTAAGTTTGTTTCAAAGAAAATTTGTTCTCGATGCAGATGCGAGGGCAAACTTAATAAATACGGTGACATCTTCCCTAAATTTTCAGTCAGTTGCGGTTATCGTCGGCAGCGAGCGTGGCCTCACGACAGAAGAATTAAAGCTCTGCAATCTGAATGGATTTGAAGCGATGCGCATGGGTCCACACATCTTACGCGCCCGGACGGCAGCTATCACGGCAGCAGGAATATTAAGCGCATTGGATACTTCTTCTAACACCTGATTATTTTTTGGGCTTAGCAATCCTGCATTGGCCCAAACTTCCCTATCTTGCTATAATTACTCGAAAGTGTTTTATAAAAACCATGGATGTTTTCTGGCGTCGCTATTGCAACGCATGGGGTAATGAATATGGCGCAAAAAAAAGGGCGGCGCGGTGGCGTTAAATCGATGTTGGTCGAGCCTTATATTCAAGTCAAACTTGGCTTGATGTTCATCGTCGTCAATTTAATTTTCTCTGTTTTACTTTTCGGTGTGGTCGGATGGTATGTGTCCGAGGTGTTCGGTGCACTGACAACCTATTTTCAACTAACGGGTCAGGATACAAATATTGCGGCAACGAAGTTACAAGTGCCTCTTTTCATCATGGGCATTCTGGTCCTGATGTTTGTGGCAACGACCTTCTACATCGCTGTTAACTACACTCACAAAATCTACGGGCCTATGGTGCAAATCAACAGATTCTTAGACGATATTCTTGAAGGAAAAAAACCAAGTTTACTTGCTCTGCGCGAAGGTGATCAATTGCAAGAGTTAGCGATCAAACTAAATCAACTCGTCGATAAAGGTCGAGTTTAAATATTTCACGGCATAGTCCAATTTAGGAAAGGATTCAATTCCCATGGCGAAAAAAGCGAAAAAAGCCCCTGCGAAAAAATCGGCGGCAAAGAAACAAACAAAAATGCCGGCTGCAAAAAAATCTACGACAAAATCCAGCAGTGGCTCTAAAAAATCAAAACTTTCAGTGTGCGCTACTCGACCAGATGTCGTCGGAGCGTTCTATAATAGTCTTGCCGCAAAGTTTGATCGCCATCGTAAAATGCTGGGTCGCCCACTAACCTATGCGGAGAAGATTTTATTTTCACACCTTGATAATGATGCGGAACTGAAAAGTTTCGTTCGCGGTAAAAGCTTTATCATGCTTCGTCCCGACCGCGTTGCTATGCAAGATGCAACCGCACAGATGGCGATCCTTCAGTTTATTCAGTCAGGAAGAAAAAAAGTTGCCGTCCCTTCGACTGTCCATTGCGATCACTTGATCCTTGCACGCAAAGGTGCTGCGACTGATATGAAAGTCGCGAACAAAGAAAACGACGAAGTTTATGGCTTTTTGTCGTCAGCAAGCAGAAAGTACGGTATTGGTTTCTGGCAACCGGGGTCAGGAATTATTCACCAAGTCGTTCTTGAAAATTATGCGTTTCCTGGTGGCCTTATGATTGGCACAGACTCACATACGCCCAATGCGGGCGGTCTTGGCATGTGCGCGATTGGTGTAGGTGGTGCTGATGCTGTCGACGTCATGGCCGGTATGCCTTGGGAACTCCTCAACCCAAAAATTATTGGCGTAAAATTAACCGGAGCACTCAGTAGCTGGGCCTCTGCAAAAGACGTAATTCTTGCGCTTTGCGGCAAACTCACTGTAAAAGGTGGAACCAACAAAATCGTCGAGTACTTTGGTCCAGGCGTTAAATCAATTTCATGTACTGGTAAAGCAACGATCACAAATATGGGCGCAGAACTGGGCGCGACGTGTTCTGTGTTTCCTTATGATGAGCGCATGGGAACGTACCTAAGGACCACGGAACGCACAGCTCTCGCAGATCTTGCCGATCATTACGCGCAGCATCTCCGTGCTGATGAAGAAGTCGAAGAAAATCCAGAAAAATACTACGACGAAGTCGTCGAAATCAATCTCAGTGATCTCGAACCACAAATTGTCGGCCCCCATACTCCTGACCTAGCGCGTCCTGTGTCAAGACTTGGCGCCGAGGTTAAAGAAAAGGGTTATCACGACCGCATCTCAGCGGCGTTAATTGGTAGCTGCACTAATAGCTCCTATGAAGATATTTCACGCGCTGCTTCGGTCGTTAAATACGCCATGGAGCAAGGCCTGAAAGCTAAGTGCCAGTTCTTGGTCTCACCCGGGTCAGATCAAATTTACAATACAATGCAACGTGACGGTCTTCTAAAGATCTTCACAGATTTCGGTGCAACGGTCCTTGCAAATGCCTGTGGCCCTTGCATTGGTCAGTGGAAGCGAGACGATATGAAAGACGGAACTCCGAATTCGATCGTCACAAGTTTCAACCGCAACTTCCGTGCTCGTAACGATGGTAACCCAGAGACCCTAGGATTTATTAGCTCTCCAGAGATGGTTGTTGCTTATGCGATCTCCGGTAGTTTATCGTTTAATCCTTACACCGATTATTTGACTAATAAAGCCGGTGAAAAAATTCGTCTTCGTGCCCCAATGGGTGGCGAGCTTCCTTTGAATGGTTTTGCAAAAGGAGCGGCTGGTTTTAATGAGCCGGCCGAAGACGGAACAAAACTAAAAGTAAACGTCAGTCCCAAAAGCGAACGACTACAATTATTAGCTCCGTTCGGTGCCTGGGATGGACAAGATTTTATCGACAATATCTTGTTGCTTAAAACTAAAGGCAAGACCACAACTGATCATATTTCACCAGCAGGTAAGTGGTTAAAATTCCGCGGTCACTTAGACCGTATTTCCGACAATATGTTCTTAGGTGCGACAAACGCCTTTATGGAAACTGAAATCGGCAAAACAAAAAACAACTTCACTGGCGAAGTAAAAACGGTTGCGGAAGTTGCACGTGATTACAAAAAACGCGGTCTTCGTTGGATCGTAGTTGGCGATGAAAACTACGGTGAAGGTTCTTCACGCGAACACGCCGCGATGTGTCCTCGTTTACTTGGCGTTAGTACTGTGATCGTAAAAAGTTTCGCGAGGATTCATGAGACAAACCTCAAGAAGCAAGGCGTGCTAGCACTGACGTTCGCTAATGTGGCTGACTACAATAAAGTGCGTGAAGGCGATAAACTCTCTGTGAAGGGGCTCGCAAACTTCGCTCCAGGGAAAAATATCACCGTCGAAATCACTCATGCTGACGGCACTAAAGATCTGTTTGAAGGCAAACATAGTTACAACGCGGAGCAGATCGCTTGGTTTAGAGCTGGCTCGGCATTAAATATGATGAAAGATTAATTCTTTTATTTCAATGACTTATCTAAGTTGCAGATAAGTCATTGACTTGTTTACCGTATAATTCTATAAGCTTGATCTCCCTGACGCGGGGTGGAGAAGCTTGGTATCTCGTCGGGCTCATAACCCGAAGACCGCAGGT
>CAZUYQ010000158.1:4579-10479 GCA_964624705.1 uncultured Polynucleobacter sp. | reverse complement strand
CTTTCTGTTGCTCTGTATCAAATACCTGAGCACGATACGCAATACTCTTGAGACACTTAAGCTTTTCATCCTTGTCATTTATTTCTTTCGCGGATTCAACTTCAGACAGCAACTTCTTGAGAAAGTCGTCTCCTGCTCCGAATGCATAACGAATCGGTGAAGGTTCAGGCCACTTATCCTCTGGCACTTCAGACATCACCACAGGTTGCCCTTCAATCATCTCAACCGGCGGCTTTTTCTTAAAACATTGCGTGCCGGCGATGCATAGACCTTTACCCTGCAGGGTTTTACAGGTCCATGGCGAATAGTCTTTTTTGAGTGAATGTTCTAGCTGTTTTATATCAGACTCGGACTTGCCCCAGCCTGGTACGTTCTTGCCAAACCACTCAATCCCGTCAGACGTGCGCATCGCTAGGTGATAAAGAGCAAATCCTTCATCGTGGGAGATCACTGTGCCGGCCAAAGCCTTATCCTTGATTTTTCTGAATGCAGCGCACCCTTCGAGCACCTTCTCAATCGAACCGGAGAGCGACGGCTGCCAATTGCCAATACGGCCACCTGTACTGTGCGGCGAGACGTAACCACTGCCGCGGTTATTGCCAGTAGGTCCATCTTCTTTGACTTCAATCTTCTCGGCTTCAATCAAGGCGTCAAGCTGTACAGCAGTGACTTTGGGGATCGAAGCTAAGTGATTCCAGTGTGCATCAATCATTTCTTGCTGAGGCAAATCTCTTCCGATCCATACGTTGTCAGTGGTAACAAAGCCATTCCGCTCTTGGGCAAACTGCGGAATGATAATTGGGGTTTTGATCCCATTACCTAGACCAGAGCTGCTGTTGTAGCTTTGCTTTGGAAATAGCTCGGGAATGGTCTTGATATTCAAGCGAGCATAATCCATGAATCCCACACGTTCGTATGCTTCCCAAATAATTGCTCTGAACTTATTGGCTGGGTAGAAGTCTTCGAGGAAAATGTACACGTGATAGCCGTTAGTGGTCGAACGCGCAACAGCATAGGGAATCTTCCAAGTATCGAGCAGGTCGATGAATTTCTTTACTTCAGGCCAGTCGTACCCTTTATCTTCTTTTCCCGGCTTAAGGTCGAAATCGACCGCACCAAATTTAACGGTGCTATCGGTTTGTAATACATATTGAATCTGCGGTGCGCCACTGCCAGTGATGTGCTCAAGGAGTGTTTCATCAGATACTGGTACGTATTGTTTGTGTTCGCATTTGTCGCAGCCCAAACCTGTTTTGTTTTTCAGGTGACAAGGTGCCTTCCAAAAGTTCGCACAGCGCGGTGCGTAACCTGATCTCTTTGCGCCATCTTCCGCTACGGAAGACCAGTACCGACCGAAGACATCCTGTCTTCCGAAGAACCTATCCCTATAAAGCGTCAATTTATCTTTGATTTGCACTGAAAAATCCTCCAACATGATTGTGAACCACTGCTGTCTTAAGCCGAGCATGGTTCACGTTATTGCCAATGCGTCGACAGCTTTACCAGTCACGCATTGGCAATCATTAATTGGAAGATGGGGTCAAGATTACGGAAATAAGGAAGGGGTAAACTTTCCGGTTGTATGAACACTAAAGGATCGCTTTTTTAATTTTTTTCTTTTCTTTTCGCTCCCATGCCTTGGCAACTTCATTGGGATCAACAAATGATCTGATTTTTTTAAATATTTCTCCCACATTGTCAGCGATACTCTCTACCCCATTAGTTTTAGGGTTACCCCCAGCTAAAGCCACAATGCGCTTATCGGTCATCGGAAGACCCGATGCGACTAGGCAAAAAATTTCAAAATGACTCTCTTTCGGTGCATATTTCGCAAGACTATGGGCACTCACCGGCTTGTCCATGGCTTCATCCCACTGCTTTTTCAACGTTTCCATTGCCTCAAGCAACAGCGCTTTTGATGACGCCATATTAAGTCGAACCAACAACGTATTCGGGTACATTGAAGCAAAAGGATCCATCGGTCCTTCAGATTCATCTATAACGTCAATTACCGGGCCATCTGGAATCTGAGCATCTCTGACCCTGGCCATAACTCTGTAAGCTATCACCTTATTGATTGAATCTGTTTTAGAAAGACAAGGCACCAAAATCACCTCCCAGTCATCCGAGTTGATTACATTATTCCACTTATTATTGTTGTCAAACCAGCCTGGTATTGGGGTGGGGCGAGCGTTTCTCTCGATTCCATGGAGACGTTCATACAATGCTTCTGCATACAAAGTAACATCCCCGCACTCCTTTTTGACGAAGGCTTGAAAGGGCGGAAATCTAGCCAATAAAAGTTCGCGTGCTCGAACAAAATCTTTCGGTTTTCTATTCACCAGATCTTTCCACAGATCAATTTCATCTTGGCTGACAATATCGGACACGCAAACCTCATAGCAGGAAAACTTTTTAGGATCTTCTTTCCGGTGTTTTCAAAGAGGCTGTCGAGTAGCGTTCACATTTGTCCACAGATCGACTCTCTATGGTCCATAGAAGACCACAGAGTCTATATCACTGTCATTTATTAGAGGAAACATGAAAAGAAGGCAGAGCGTATATCGTCTAAAATGCCGAAGAATCCTAATCATCACGATCGCTACTATGCTTAAGGTGGAGACGCCCAATGATGGCAACATGCAACCGGAAAGTTTCCAACAATCTTCTTTCCGGTGTTTTTAAGTATTCAACCGAGTAGCTTTCACACGCAATCGACAGGAGGATCTCTGTAGCCCACAGGATTCCTTAATGTCTCAATCGTTCATTTTTAGGAGAAAATATGGAAAATGACTTCATCATCTCACAGCTAGAAACTCAAATTAAATCGCCGCGCTCGGCCGATTACGACCCGTTGTTAACACCGGCAGAAGTTGCAAAGATCCTTAAAGTGTCTACCAAGCTCGTCTATAAAGCAGTGGCATTAGGTCATCTTAAAGCCGTCCCCGTGGCCAGCTTGAAAAGAATAAGGATATCAGAATTAAAGAGGTGGTTGCGCAGTCAGAACACAAAATTGGGCACATCTAGTTAAAGTGCGAACACCAGAAAAACAAAATAACTTGAATATCAATTAATATTTGTCGAGGGAAAAATGAATAAGCACAGCGAAAAAAATATTTCCGCACGCGAAAAGATAATGAAATTTAGTGAAACATTCGATCAACCTCGTGGCACGTCTAGCGTTATCCAAAAGGAAATTTACGATTTAATAGATTCCAACAATAAAGCACGCACGACCCTCGCAGCCAAAATTAGAGAATGTGATTTCTCGGATCATCCACGCGCCAGAATGGCCTGGAATCAAATTCAAATGGATGTTGAGAGAGCAACTGCGGAGATTGCACAAGCCACGTTTGTTCTTCAGAAAGCTTATGATGATATTCAAATGTTATATTTACACGTCGACAGAATCGAGCTTGCCGACGCAATTAAGGTTGTCTTCTTTGGAACGGAGGAGTTTTGAGTTAATCGCAGATCATGACTGAGGCCACGAATGGATTTGAATACGATACAGAAGAAGCCATAGAAAATTTTAGATCACAATTCGATAAACTTTACATCCGCTATAAAAAGCACGCTCAAGATGAACTGATCTGTGAAGTCAATAAAATGTAACTTATCGACGATTATAACAGGCTTATGAATGATTATGTCAAAAACACGATATAGCGGTTCTGTAAAAGAAAATCAAGACGCCCCCTTGACTCGAAAATCTGCGGCCATTGATACTAAAGATATACCCATTCCACCAGGCGCCACTCAGGTGCTCTCACGCCTTAATGCAGCAGTGTATTTAGGCCTGAGTCCACGAACTTTTGATGAGTATGTCGCGATGGGATTGATACCTAAAATCAAGTATCCAAGCACTATAGAGAAACCCTCTAAAACAAACCGCCTCAAGAAGCCGCGTTCTCGCAATGGCACTAGAGTGGCGTTTTGGATACGTGACCTCGACAGCGTTCTCGTCGCTCATACCGAAGGGAGAGTTATAGGTGACGTCGAGCCGTAGAAGCCTCCCGCCTAAATTTTTTCGCCGGAAAAGATCAAACTGCGTTTACTACCGAGTAGATAAGAACACCTACGTTTCGACCGGCTTAGTCAATCCAACTAATGCCGAGCTTTATCTCTGGCATACCAAATGGGACGAAGACCAAAAGACCGTCAAATCTGGCTATGAGACTTGGTCGGGCGCGCGATTATTTCCGCTCTTTGTCGACGCTAAGAAATCTCAGAAACGACAACCAGCTAAGTCAACACTAGTCGGATATGACCGCGCCGTTCAGCATCTTAAAAACGAAACATGGTGGACAGCGACACCACTCAAAGACATCAATACCGACATCGCACAGAAATACTTATCAAAATATCGCAATGCTAAACATGAGCCCGAGCGAGACATTCGGTTCCTCAAGCAACTCAAAAAATGGTGCATACAAACAGAGAAGTTTGACGCCCGCGAAATTTTCGTCAGTACACCTGTTGGGACCGACCGCAGTGATCCAGTCGGACGAGCTATTTCCAAAGATGAAAGTGATCATCTACGGGCAGAAATCGCACGTTCGAAGGCGAAGCATGCTCTCTTGATGTACGACTTAACTCTGCTCAGAGGCTTCCGTCAGCAAGAGATTCAAAAACTTAAAGTGTCTTGGATAAATTGGCGGGACCTGCTCATCGCCTTGCCAGGTGAATACACTAAAACCAGACAACCACGAGAGGTTCCCATCCCCGAGCATTTAATTCCCGCACTTAAAGAAGAATGTAAAGGCAAAGCGGCAGACGATGGGGTCTTCACCAGTCGACCGATCAATCCAGACGATCGCTTGCTTCTTGGCCAATGGTGGGCCTTAGCTAAGCAACGCGCCGGCGTACAGTGCCGATTCCACGATCTACGTGTCACATGTTGCACCCGGATGGCAGAGGCTGGTGTGCCTCAAGCCATTGCCGAAGACATCCTCGGCCATGATGCTGAGGTTCGTCGGCTATATGTAAAAATTCTGTCCCGGTCTAAAAAACGAGATGTCATGAAGGACTATGACAAGCAGAGATGAGTGCCACACCAGTGCCACACCTTGTGCCACACTTTTGATGACAAATCCTCGCAAATCCTCGCAAATCCTCGCAAGCCGTCGCAAAGACCTAGATTGTATATTTTGGTCATTAAAACCCAATGAAACCCTTGACTTGCAGCCCATCCAGCTGATATCGTTACCGTGTTATCAACCAATGGAAAGATGGCAGAGTGGTTGAATGCGCACGCTTGGAAAGCGTGTTTACGTTAATAGCGTAACCAGGGTTCGAATCCCTGTCTCTCCGTTTGATTTCAACAACTTAGGCTACCTTCACTGGTGGCCTTTTTTGTTTCTAAAACCCAAATGTGAAATTTTTGTGAAACTGATTTTTACTGGAGCAGTTTTAAACGAAGTTCCTGGTCCAGCGTAATGTTCTGTGCCGCTAGCCTAAGCCGATCATTGGTCCTGTGCAAAACTCCCTCTGACCGGGACGAAAAAACTAAGATTGAATATGCCAAAATTGCCGCCCGCAAAATGTCGCCGATAACGAATTCTCTCAATGAGCATAATTGTAAACAAGCGGTAGTATGGACGGGGTTCGGATATCCGGACTGCGCAGCGGCGGCGCGCACGCAGCTAGATGTGGTATTTCTACTTGCACACAGCGAAAATTCTATTCGCAAGTAACGATCTTTTCTTGTGTAAAATCACTCCAGAGAGTCAAACCATGCATCACGGTATTTTGATATTTCACCGTTAAAACGTCCCAACCAACCACACCTGAAATTTTATACGTCGCAAATGCAGATGATCTCAATAAAACGGTTCGTCCATGACTTGCCGTCGGTGACACGATGGGAAGAAGAAACTTCTACTCATCTTTAGTTATAA
>CAZUYQ010000158.1:3996-4569 GCA_964624705.1 uncultured Polynucleobacter sp. | reverse complement strand
CCCGATAGCCGCTGTGCTCAGCAAAGTATGAACAAACTCACTCCATTCGGTTTGATGCGTTTTTTGATTTTTGATTGCTTGTTGTGACTCATAAAATGACGCCGCGGAAGCCTCGAATGAAAGTAGAGAAAGAATCAATCCCAATACGTTCTTCATAATAACTCCTAAATATTAATGTTTACACGCTCGCGAGCTTAGTAGACTCCAAACACAACGCTCATGTTTATGATTTTAAGGTTTCACAACTGACTTGATAGGTTCTTAGCCCAGCATGCTTGGCGGTATAAGTACCAATGAATTTTCCGTCCTTTATTGTGGATAGATTAAGAACTCCCATTTTAATATCAATATGTTCTACGTCGTTATATAGAACTGAAAAAACTCCTAAAGGCCATTTTTGAGTCCATTGTCCATACTGATAACCGGAATATTTTGTCCCCAGATAAGAAAATGTTACGGGAGTGGACCCTTCGATATCGTATTGAAAGGTTTCGTCAAATTGATTCAAAATTTGATCCGTTGCCTTTATCTCCAGTTTTACAGAAATAAGTGGCCAGGTCCCATCAAACCCTT
>CAZUYQ010000158.1:0-3898 GCA_964624705.1 uncultured Polynucleobacter sp. | reverse complement strand
ACGCTGACTACTTTCGGCATTTGCTGGTTTACTTGTAACAATACCGACTAAGGCTAACCCGATGCTCGTAATCAAAAATCTTTTCATAATCATCTCCTTAAATGGAATAACTTTATAATTCTGTAGTTAAAATAAATTTTATTCAGCGGGTTATATCAATCCCATATAACCTCCCAATCAACGAGCGTTCTTAAAATGCCTACGGCGTCGACACCTGAAATGCGAATGGATTTCCGTCGCGCTTCAAGGCTGATAAAAAGACTATTTTCCTTTGCCGTGGCATCGACAAATGAACCCATCGAGTGGACGTCTTCATGAATGATTAGGGCTGGCCAGGCATCGTGACCGCCACTTGCAAAAACCCTTTGCGCCTCGGGAAGGCGTAAATATGCGGCCGTTGACCCAGAAATTCCTGAGGTTGTTGGGCTGAATACAATAACACCTGTTTGTCTTCTTGGTGAGAGGAGAGTTGCAGCCCATTCGACGCGAACTTCAGGTTTCGTGACCTCTTTGGTTAAAAAAATACAACCAGAACTCTTGCCTGAGAAAAATTCGGTGTTACTCCGTATGCATTCTGTGTGGAAAGCATATGGATTGATGGTCATGCTGCGAGCTTCAAAGAACGTAGGATTATCTGGTAGGGTTTTTGGAAGAGCGAGCCACTCCAAATGAAATTCATTCATTAAATTAAAAACTTCTCCGCGATGTTCTACCCCAAATACATGACCAAGTTCGTGGAAAATTGCGTCGCGTAGTATTAATCCATCGCCAAAGCTCCAAAATTTTTGCCGAATGAAATTGGCACTGGGAATATCCTGTCCAGTTTCCGGCGCAAAATACAGGAACCCTCTTCCCCGAAGATTTGTGACGTCATAGTCAGTCATCACTGCGAGACTCAGAAAAGATCTAAATTCTGGAATATTCTGCTTTTGCTCGGTCGTCAAAAAACCGAACTGAAATTTAATGGTTGCCTCATCACAGGTTGTAATGCGTTGAAAAACCTGAGCAGTCACTAATGGAACGTCGCTGATACCATTTTCCAAATGAGCCAGACTGGCTTGTTTTTTCCAATAACTCACGCCGGCTTGAATGGTTTTGTCGACCTCGTCATCTGAGTACGGAAAATGTTTACTATCGACCACCACACAATAGGAAACTATTTTGGTATTTTCGTTTATAAACCACGGATTGTTTGCGGTACGATTAAGACCACCACCACTACTACTCCACGCTCCATGAGCGGTGACGCTATAAAGCCCGATAACGGAATTTATTGCTAATATCCATGTTTTCATAATCTGCTCATTTCAAGATAAATGTTTGTACAGGGTCAATAAAGGATTCATTTGTTACATAATTCGTTGTTTCGCTATATCTGGAAAATTCATGTGGTCGGTTAAGTTCTGGCGAGAATAAAAACGAAACGTGTGTCCCCTCGACGATATCAAAGGTTTTGGGTCGGTAGCTACTTAAGCTGATTTCTATCATTTTTTCTACCTGACGTCCGCAAATGTCGCCAGAAAATACTTTAGTGTTATTGCCGTCGTGCAACTCCAAAATCAAAACGTTTTGATCGATATGAAGATTGAATGCTTTATCCTGGCCATCAAGATGCATGTTGCCACTTACTACCGACCGCGCTTTCGTCCGTCGCTGAGCTGCATAACGAAATGCTTCATCATCGGATTGATATGATCCAGTAAATTTGTCGAGAAGATTCCCACTAAAACCTCCAGGACAGGGTTTAGTAACTTCAGCATTTCCTGGCACGCCTGCCGAAAGGAGAATCCCGAAAAAAAGTGTTCTGAATGAATGATTCATATAATGCCTCCTAAGATGGGTTTATCTGACTTCTGTAGCTTGCAGTTTTCTGAATTCAGTGTAAATTAAATTTTTCGCAACAAACAACTTACGAGTTGCGATTTTCACAACCGAGGCGAAATGAATATTTTCAAAATTGGCGATTATCAAATTGTTATTAAAAGACTGGTAGAGGGCCGAAAGCTTTTAGACCCAAATTTTACATACGAAAAACTGGCAGAAAAAATCAAGGTTCCGAAATCTTATCTTTCGCGCGTGCTAAGTGGAAAGTATGATTTAAGCGCCGATCAAGCCTTCCTTTTAACGCGCGTGTTTGAGCTCACCACGCTTGAGACCGATTTCTTTGTTATGTTAGTTGAGTTTAACCGTTCTGCGACCCCAGCACGACGTGAATACCTTCGTAAAAAGCTACAATTGATTGTTGATGAGCAAAACGAAGTTCGATCGCATATCCAGGGTAATGAGCTCAAAACGGACGACGAAAAAGCGGGTCTGTACTACGGTGATCCGCATTGCCAGACCGTACATATCTGCATGGCTATCGATCGCTTTCGTGAAAAACCGGGACTACTATTAGAACCTTTGCGAATTTCTGCCTCACGACTTGAAGATATTTTAAGACGTTTGGAACGTTGTCAAATTATTAAACGATCAAGTAAAGGCATCGAGCTGGTCGCTAATTTTTTACATTTGCCGAAAGGATCTCCTCTGTTTCCGTTGTGGCAGTCTCAGCAGCGTGCGACAGTGTTCGCGAAAATGCTCGAAAATCTGGAAACCACATTCGATGTCAATGCGGTTTTTTCGGCGGATGATGAAACTTTTACACAGGTGAGAGAAATTTTATTGGAGACTTTAACGCGCATTCAAACGTTATCCAATAGCGCACGGCATAATGACGCCTATCAACTCGCCATTAATTTTTTCTCGTGGACAAAAAAATAGAAGAAGCGAAATGTTAAGATTTGCCGTCGCCTATACTAAGCGGGGAACTTGCAGAAAAGTCTTCGAAACGTGGAATAATATGTTTCTGTTACAGTGTAAGCTTCTCTAACCAAAGCGTACATTCGCGCTTCGATCGAGATTCGACGTCGCAGTTATAAAATATGTCCTCTCACCCTTAGGAAAAAAGACAACCTCCCGAAACCAAAACGCAACCATTCAAACTGATAACCTACGAATTAAACTGCGATTCGACGATCGATCTGAAAACTAATTTAAGCGGCCAGCACCAACTCAGAAAATTTCGCTACCGGTGCCGCGGCTCTTCTTGGTCCACCCTCAACGAGCTGAATAAGACCAAAATCGGCCAAAATCTTGATATCTTGATAGACATTCTTAAAATCGCGTTTAACAAAACGCGCCAGCTCTTGAATCGATTTTGGTTTGCGTTGACGAATGACCGCAAGCAGCTCAAGCCGTGCTCCTGTGACAACTTTTCCCAAAGTTTCGAAGTCTGGGAATGCAATAATCGTCATGCCTTTGTATTTGCTCAAAGGCTTCTTCAATTGAGCAAAGGCACGATCCATTGATTCTTTCGGTGTTTCCACGATGAGCAGACAGCGATTATTCTTCATATATAAAACCTTCCTTCTTGATCATTGCCTCAACGTCGCGTTTCAACTCGTCAATGCCGCGAAATACGTATCCAACCTCAGTATCTCCAATATGAAGATGGGGTCCCTTTGGTTTGTGATTATCAAAGCCAAATACGGTAATACCGTCTTCTGAAAACCATGCTCGATATTTAAGACCATGAGGATATGAGGCGCTCACCGGAATCTGCCATATGACCATTTCAAACACGGCCATGCGAAGCCCATCCTTGTGCTTAAAAATATTCTTTTGGCGAAAGAGTTCGATAGCCTTCATTGATGGTATTTATACCATTAGATAAAACCATTGTAAAGTATGTCTCATTGACGCGACAATCATCAATACGTCGCACGTCTACAAATCACTTTCGTAAGTGATTTGTAAGTGATTCACTGAGCTGTAGTGGGAACTTGCGGGACCGCCAGGGATGAAGCAGGACGGTTAATAAATTGAAAACATTAGTCTTTTAACAATCTCAAATACT
>CAZUYQ010000157.1:6794-10623 GCA_964624705.1 uncultured Polynucleobacter sp. | reverse complement strand
GTCCTGCGCAAGAGGACCACAATCTGAGAGGAGCGAGCATTTTGGAAAAAAATACTGAACGCGAACCCTTTACTCCTAATCGTCTGTTTGCTCCTGGACCGACCCCGACTCCAGCTGTCGTGAAGGAGGCCTATCAGCAAACCGATATTTATCATCGCAGCAAAGAATTCGAAGCCCTTGTTAAAGAGTGTAGCGAGAAGCTAAAGCCATTATTTGGTACAGCGACCCAGCCAGTGATATTGACGTCTAGCGGAACAGGGGCCATGGAAGCTGCTATGGTGAATCTAACGAGTGCTGATGATCAGGTGATTGTTTTGGCTTGCGGTAAATTTGGTGAGCGCTGGCAAAAACTAGCCAGCGCTTATGAGTGTAAGGTTCACACTGTGGTAGTCGAAAATGGTAAGGCACCTACCGTCACTCAACTTGAAGAAGCTTTAAAAATTGTCCCGAAACCCCGTGCGGTGTTTTTCCAGGCTCATGAGACTTCGACCGGTGTCAGGCTCCCGGTTCAAGAGTTGGCTACCGCGATTCGCAAGCATTCCAAAGAGATCTTAATTGTCGTTGACGCGATTTCGTCGCTGGGTGCCCATGAAATTCAAATGGACGCCTGGTCCTTGGACTGCGTCATTAGCGGTAGCCAAAAAGGTTTTGGCGTTGGACCCGGGTTATCTTTTATTGCCTTATCTGAGAGAGCTTGGAAGGATCTATCGAAGCGTAGTCGATTTTATTTTGACCTCGAAAAAGAACGAAAAGGCCAGGAAACCGGTCGTACTGCATATACGCCCGCTATTAATTTGGTTCTCGGCTTGCATGCGGCACTCCTCGAAATTTCAAAGATGGGTATTCAGCAGTTTATCGCTCATCATCATCGATTAGGCCAAGCGACTCGTGCCGCGGTGAAGGCTTTAGGTTTAGAGCTTTATGTCGAGCCACGAGCGATCTCAAATACTTTAACCGCCATTAAAATTCCTGGCGGTCTTCATGCAGCGGATGTTCTCAATTTTGCAAAATCTCGCTATGGTGCGATCATTTCGGGTGGCCAAGATGAGCTAAAAGGAAAAATCATTCGGTTTAGCCATCTTGGATTTGTAAGTCCATTTCAACTCATCGAGGGGCTTGCAGCCTTGGAATTTGCTCTAGCCGATGCAGGCTGGAAATTTCAATTAGGAAGCGGAGTGACTGCGGCGATGCTAGAGCTGCGTGCTTGCGCTTCAAAATAAATGAAAAGAGGCAAAAACCTGTCTAAAAATAAGGCAAATGACTAACTGGTATTGATATTGGTACTCGGATAAATTAACAATGAACTTTGCCTGATTCGATCGCGAGGAGAGTTTTAATGAAGATCCTTATCACTGGGGGAGCCGGTTTTGTCGGCTCGTCGCTCGCGATCAGGTTTAGAAATGAATATCCGAATGCCGAGATCACCGTCTTTGACAACCTGCGTCGTCGTGGCTCGGAGCTAAATCTCGACCGATTCAAAAAGCAAAACATTAAGTTTGTTCACGGGGATATCCGTAACCCTACAGATTTCTCCGAACTTCAGTCAAACACCTACGATCTCTTTGTTGAAGCCTCGGCCGAGCCCAGTGTTCTTGCCGGTCTTGATGGCTCGCCGAATTACTTGTTTGAAACAAATCTTATTGGCTCGTTTCATTGTTTTGAGTTTGCTCGGCGCTTCGCTGGTTTCACATCGTTTCTTTCGACCAGTCGAGTTTATTCGTTAGAACCGCTGCGTTCGATGGCCTATACCGTTGGTTCAAGTCGCTTTGAATTGTCAGATCGGCAAAGCATTGTTGGGTGTTCGCAGAGGGGTGTTGCTGAAGATTTTCCAGTAAACACAGCCCGCTCTCTGTATGGCGCCACCAAACTCGCATCCGAGTATTTCTTTCAAGAGTACGTGAACACATACGGCCTTAAAGGCTGCATTAATCGCTGCGGGGTACTCGTAGGACCCGGTCAATTTGGTAAAGTCGATCAGGGCGTATTTACGATGTGGGTTGCTAACCATGTATTTAAACGACCCCTCAAATACATTGGTTATGGTGGGAGCGGTAAACAGGTTCGAGATTTACTTCATCCAGATGATCTCTTTGATGCACTTAAGCTTCAGTGGACGGCACCAAAACTAAAAAGCGGTGAAGTCTATAATATTGGTGGGGGCCAAGAGGTATCAACGAGTTTACTGGAGTTAACCAATCTTTGTCGTGAAGCGACCGGTAACGAGGTTGCGATTGATAAGGTTGCGGACTCGTCTTCGGTCGATATTCCTATTTATATATCCAACCATACTAAGTTTTCAGCTGAGTTTGGTTGGAAGCCTAAAATAAGTCCTAAACAAATCGTGACTTCGATTGAACAGTGGATCGGCGCTAACAAAGAAGCATTGCGTCCGATTTTTGCACCTTAAAAATAATATTTTGGAGAACATAGTATGTCAGTTGCAATCGTAACAGGATCTTCGGGGCTGATCGGCAGCGAGATGTGCAAATTCTTGCACGACAAAGGCATGGAAGTTGTTGGGATCGACAATAACATGCGAAAGTACTTCTTTGGTGAAGATGGTTCTACCGAGTGGAATACCAAGATGCTTCAAGATAGCCTAAAGAAATTTCGCCATGAGACCGCCGATATCCGCGACATGGACGCTATTTCTGCGATCTTTAAGCGTTATGGTAAATCGATTACGGCAGTGATTCACACCGCCGCACAACCTAGCCATGATTGGGCTGCAAGAGAGCCAATTACTGACTTTACGGTCAATGCAAACGGTACTTTGGTGATGCTGGAAGCTACGAGACAGCTTTGTCCTGAGGCAACTTTCGTTTTCACTTCGACCAATAAAGTTTACGGCGATACGCCAAATTTCCTTCATTTAGTGGAACAGGAAAAACGCTGGGAGCTTGATCCAAAACATCCCTGGGCAAAACGCGGTATTGACGAAACCATGTCCATCGATTCCTCCAAGCATTCCGTCTTCGGTGCATCAAAGGTGGCAGCCGATGTGATGACTCAAGAGTACGGTCGCTACTTCGGCCTTAAAACTGGGACATTCCGTGGTGGGTGTCTAACCGGTCCTGCACATTCCGGTGCAGAATTACACGGCTTTCTTGCCTACCTTGTTAAATGTGCGGTCACTGGTCGTCCTTACCGCATTTTTGGCTACAAAGGTAAACAAGTCCGAGACAATATTCACGCTTACGACTTAGTAAATTGCTTCTGGCATTTTTTGCAAAATCCACGTCCAGGTGCGGTTTACAATATCGGCGGCAGTCGGCATTCCAATTGCTCGATGCTTGAAGCAATCGATGTCGTTGAGGAGCTCAGCGGCAAGCGTTTGAAATACGAATTATTAGATGAAGCGCGCTCTGGCGACCATATCTGGTGGATCAGCGATGTGAAAAAATTCCAAGATGATTATCCGGGGTGGCAGTATAAATACGGCATCCGAGATATTATCGGCGACATTGTTCACGCTGTTGTTGAGCGCGAAGGCAAAAAATGAAATTATCGGTCGTTATCCCAGCTCACAATGAAGAAGGATCAATCGAAGGGACCTTGCTTGCCCTCGAGCAATGTCTTGCGAAAGAACAGATCGAGCACGAGATTCTCGTAGTAAACGATAATTCGCGTGATAGCACAGAAGCAATTTTAAAGCGGCTTTCTCAGACTTATCCCTCTATTCGTTATGTCAATAATCAACCACCGAATGGCTTTGGCTTTGCGGTGCGCTGTGGGTTAAATAATTTTTCGGGAGATGCAGTCGCTGTTTATATGGCTGATGCCTAAGATCGTCCTGAGGATCTTGTTAGCTACTGGCGAACCATGGAGA